>JANNBG010000009.1:0-1697 GCA_031385205.1 Rhodobacterales bacterium | reverse complement strand
CAAAGACCGTGAGGTAGATGCCTTCGACCAGCACGACCACGGCCACGAAGATCAGAACATAGATGATTGGTGCGGCAGAGATTTCCATCACGTCACCTTAATGAATGGGTTCATAGATCGAGGCTGGCAGATCAAAGCCCCATGATTTGAAACGGTCAGAATAATGCGACCGCACGCCCGTCGCATTGAACCGCCCGATGATCTTGCCATCCGGGGCCAGCCCCAGACGTTCATAGCGGAACAATTCCTGCATCGAGATGACCTCACCCTCCATGCCGGTGATTTCGGTGATGGATGTCATGCGGCGTGATCCGTCCTGCAAACGGCTGGCCTGCACGATCAGGTTCACAGCCGATGCAATCTGTGACCGCACCACCTTTAGCGGCATGTCGATCCCGGCCATCGCCACCATGTTTTCCAAACGGCTGATGCCATCGCGCGCGTTGTTGGCGTGGATTGTGGTCATTGATCCGTCGTGGCCCGTGTTCATGGCCTGCAACATGTCGATCACTTCTTCGCCCCGCGTTTCCCCCACGATGATCCGGTCAGGCCGCATCCGCAGCGCGTTGCGCAGACAATCGCGCTGGGTGACGGCACCCTTGCCTTCGACGTTTGCCGGGCGGCTTTCCATCCGGCCCACATGCACCTGCTGCAGCTGCAATTCGGCGGTATCCTCAATCGTCAGCACACGTTCGGTGTTGTCGATAAAGGATGACAGCGCGTTCAGCGTGGTGGTTTTGCCCGAACCCGTACCACCTGAGACGATGATGTTCAGGCGTGTGGATACGGCCGCTTGCAGATAGGCCGCCATTTCCTCGGTAAAGGCGCCAAAACGCACCAGATCATGGATGCCCAGCTTGTCCTTTTTGAATTTCCGGATGGATACCAGACTGCCATCCACCGCCACCGGCGGCACCATGGCGTTGAAACGTGAACCGTCCGCCAAACGTGCGTCGACGTAAGGGTTGCTTTCATCCACGCGCCGACCCACCGCCGACACGATCTTGTCGATGATCCGCAACAGGTGGCGTTCATCCTTGAAGGTGATGTCGGTCAACGTCAGCTTGCCGCCGCGTTCCACGAAAATGCGGAAGGGCCCGTTGACCAGAATATCGTTGACGCTGTCATCTTTCAGCAAAGGCTCCAGCGGGCCAAGACCCATCACCTCGTCATACAGCTCCTGGTTCAGCGTGGTGCGGTCTTCCTTGTTCAAGGCCACGCCCATTTCATCCAGCGCCTCGGAGGCGATGGATGAAATCTCGATCTTCAGGTTCGCCTCGGATGCCTTTTCAAGGGCGGCAAGGTTCAGGTTATCCAAAAGCCGCTTGTGCAGTTCGACCTTCAGCTCCATCAGGCGGTCTTTGCGCTTTTTCTCCTTATCCGCCGCAAGCACATCTGCCGCCGTCTTTGGCGCAGGGCCCGCCGGTGCCGCAGAGGCCGCACTGCGCGCTGCAGTTTGGACAGGGGCCTTGGGCGTCGCTGCGCCCACCTGACCCATCAGGGTCGGTTTCGCCTCGGCATCTTTCTTGAAACGGCTGAACATGCAATTCTTCCTTGTGGTGTGATGATGCAGGCCCGGGGTTAACCCCGGCCCGACTCGGCCGCTTTGTTCACATCAGTCAATGACTTGGCGAGCTTCTGAATCTCGCGCCGCAGCGGGTTTTTCGGGGCCTGTTCGGCAATCGGCAAGCCGTGGT
>JANNBG010000003.1:0-2589 GCA_031385205.1 Rhodobacterales bacterium | reverse complement strand
AAAGGTCTGGGATTTGCGCAGGCCAAGGTGGCGCAGTGGGATTTGGGCACACGCGTGCGGGGGATGCTGGTGGCAAAACAGGTGCCGTCGGTGGCGGCTGAGGGGTTTCAGGCACCCGGTGTTGTGGTCAGTTACACGGATGATGCCGAGGTGCAGTCAGGGGCCAAGTTCCGCGCAGAAGGCATGCAGATCGCGGCAGGTGTGCCGCTGCAGGTGGGAGAGGGGGCGGAGTTCCGGACGTTCCGCATTGGGCTGTTCGGGTTGGACAAGCTGATGGATGTAGGGGCGACGGTAGCGCGGTTGCAGGCGGTTGTGGACCGGGTGTTGTAGAGGATGAGCTTTGGGCGGTAAGTATCTGATATCGGTTTATAAATTTACTTTGATGTGCGATACTTGATGGCCCGTTCGCTGCGCCATCAATGCAGCGCCGCACCATCGCGCTGGATGGGCCAGCCGGCACGCGGCACGGGTTGCATGACGACGGGCAGGCATTTGACCACATGCGACACCCTTTCGCGCCAATAGGCCGGGTTGTCCCTGATTTGCGCGGGCAGGAGTGAGGCATCAAACACCCGCGCGCGTAGTTCCTTGATTTCTACCCGGTGCCAGCGGCCCGGTTGTGGTGGCATGGCGATGATGGCCACCCGCAACGCCGCTTCGCGGGCCTTCAACTTGGCGATTTCGGCCCGGATATCGGCTAGCTCGTCAGCGGGGGAAAGGGTATACATGCGGCCTCCGTTGCTTGTCTGTTCCCACAAATCTATCCAGCATATCGTCAACAAACCGTTAAGGCCGCCCCATGACCACAGCCCATATTCTGCACCGTGCGGGCCAATGGCCCCGACTTGCCACAGGCCGTGTAACACTTGGATACGACGCGCGGTTCTTGCGGCGTAAAAGGCTGACCATGGCCAGCGGGGACAGTTTTTTGGTGGACCTGGCCGAGACGTCGAACCTGTTGGCGGGGGATGGGTTTGAGCTGACGGATGGGCGGATCATCGAGATTGTGGCGGCGGATGAGGATGTGCTGGTGATTACGGGTGATCTGGTGCGTCTGGCCTGGCATATCGGCAACCGGCATACGCCGTGCCAGATCGACCGTGATAGGTTAACGATCCGTGCAGACCACGTTCTGGCGGATATGCTGCGGGGGCTGGGGGCCACGGTGACGGCGGCATGCAGGCCCTTTACACCGGAAGGGGGCGCTTATGGGTTGGGGCGCACGATGGGGCATGCACACTGACACTTTGACGCTGATGCAGTGGTTGTCACCGGCCTTTCCGACGGGGGGGTTTGCCTATTCGCATGGGCTGGAATGGGCGATGGATCAAGGGGTTACGTCTCCCGCGAGGGTCAGCGCGTGGATTGGGGATGTGTTGCGGTTCGGGTCCGGGCAGTCGGATGCGGTGCTGCTGGCAAGGGCGCTGGAACCGGGGGCGGATTTCGCGGCGTTGGATAATCTGGCGCGGGCGTTATGTGCGAGCCGGGAGCGGTTGGTGGAGACGGTGGAGCAAGGCACGGCTTTTGCGCGGACGGTGGCGGCGGTGACAGGGCGGGATTTGGTGGCACGGGCGTTGCCGGTGGCGGTGGGGGAGGCCTGTGCGGGGATGGACCTGCCAAAGGGGCAGATTGTGGCGCAGTATCTGGCCGCGTTTGCGGGCAATCTGGTGGCAGTGGCGACGCGGTTTGTGCCGTTGGGGCAGACGGATGGGCAACGGATTTTGGCAGGATTGTCTGGGTTGATCAGTGGGTTGGCAGAGGCAGCGCTGACGGCAGAGATTGGCACCTGCGCCTTGGGGGCGGATATGGCGGCGATGCGGCATGAGGGGATGGATGTGCGGATATTCAAGACATGAACGGGCCTTTGAAGGTTGGCATCGGTGGGCCGGTTGGTGTGGGGAAGACCACGCTGACAGAGCAGTTGTGCAGGGCGCTGGCACACCGCTGTTCGATGGCGGTGATTACGAATGACATCTACACGCGCGAGGATGCGGAGTATCTGCTGCGGGCGCAGGTCTTGCCTGCAGACCGTATCAGGGGGGTGGAAACCGGGGGGTGCCCGCATACGGCGATCCGGGAGGATGCGAGCATCAACCTTGCGGCGGTGGCGGATTTAAAGGCGCTGCATCAAGGGCTTGACCTGATCCTGATCGAGAGTGGCGGGGATAATCTGGCGGCGACGTTCAGCCCGGAACTTGCGGATATTGCGATTTATGTGATTGATACGGCGGCGGGGCAGGACATCCCGCGCAAGCGCGGGCCGGGGGTGGCGCGGTCTGATTTGCTGGTCGTGAACAAGACGGATCTGGCGCCCTATGTGGGGGTGGATCTGGCGCTGCTGGAGGCGGATACCAAGGTGGCGCGTGGCACGCGGCCCTATGTGATGGCGCGGTTGCGGGCCGGGGTTGGGGTGGATGCGGTGGTGGCGTTTCTGGAGCGGGAAGGTGGGTTGGTTTTAAGGGGGTGATGGGCACATTGCCCATCCTACCTGACAGCGTTGGGAGTAGTGCTGGCCGCGGACTTTCTTCGGGTCGGTCTTGAGCAGCGGGATGTCCTCGGTCACGGGCGCGGTGAAGGGGTGGTGGCTGG
>JANNBG010000803.1:0-3269 GCA_031385205.1 Rhodobacterales bacterium | reverse complement strand
CTACGCATGCCGATGCCTACCACCGAAATCTTGGCCACCCCGTCATCGACCACCACGCGGTCATAGACAAAGGCCCCCGCCGCACTGCCATCGGCAATCGCCTTATCCGCCCGCGCCACCTGATTGACGGGGCAGGAAAACGTCATGTCGGTAAAGCCTTCCTCGGATATGTTCTGGATTATCATATCCACATTCACGCCCGCATCCGCCAAAGGGCCAAAGATCGCCGCAGCCACCCCCGGCCTGTCTGCCACGCGCAGCAGTGTCATCTTCGCCTCATCGCGGCTGTAGGCCACCCCTGATACCACGCGTGATTCCATGATTTCCTCCTCGTCGCAGACCAGCGTGCCTGAATTTTCATCTGTCTCTTCAAAGGACGACAGCACCCGCAGCCGTACTTTATAGCGCATGGCCAGTTCCACCGACCGCGTCTGCAGAACCTTGGCCCCCAGCGACGCCAGTTCCAGCATTTCCTCAAATGCGATCCGGTCCAGTTTGCGCGCCTTTGGGCTGATCCTTGGGTCCGTCGTATAAACCCCATCCACATCCGTATAAATATCGCAGCGTTCCGCGCCAAAGGCCGCAGCAAAAGCCACCGCCGTGGTATCAGACCCGCCACGCCCCAGTGTGGTGATGCGCCCCTCCGGGCTGACCCCTTGGAAGCCCGCGACCACAGCCACCTTGAAGCCTTCGGCAAACTTCGCGTCGATATTGCCGCGTGGTATATCCACAAACCGCGCCGACGCATGCGCCGATGTCGTCTGGATCGGCACCTGCCAACCCTGCCAACTGCGCGCCGGAACATCCATTTCCTGCAGGGTCAGCGCCATCAGGCCCGCTGTCACATTCTCGCCCGCCGACACCACCGCATCATATTCGCGTGCGTCATACAGCGGCGATGTGCCCTCCACCCAGCCGACCAGCTCATTGGTCTTGCCCGACATGGCACTGACAATGACGATCACGTCATAGCCCCGCGCCACCTCGCGCGCCACCTTGCCCGCCGCATTCTTGATGCGGGCCAGATCGGCCACTGACGTGCCGCCGAATTTCATGACTAAAAGAGGCATTGATCCCCCGCCCAATGAACGCACAGCGTCATAGGCGGGGCAGGGGGCAAGGGCAAGGGGTGGAGGCGGTCAGAACACGAAATCGCTGGCGGACAGGGTCAGCCCGGTATCCAGTTTGATTGTCCATTCCGCCGCCGCATCGCCGTCTGTGCTGCCAGATAAAATCCCCGTTGCCGCCACATAGCGCACCTGTCCCGCCGCCGTGAACGCCCCGGCCCCGATAAAGCTGGCCATGAACGTCATCTGCAGATCATCCGCGCCATGCGTGAAATCCGTGATCGTGTCACGTGTGGTGACCGTGATGCCGCTATCCGCCGCACTGCCAAACACAAACACATCCCGCCCATCGCCGCCCGTCATCACATCGGCCCCAGCACCCCCTGTGATCCGGTTGGCCGCAATATTGCCCGTCAGGTTGTTCGCCCCCGCCGTTCCGGTCAGCGATAACGCCACAAGGCCCGTCAGTGATGCACCCTCCACATTGGCATACAGCGCCAGGTTCAGGCTGATCGTGCTGCTGGTCACCCGGTCCGTCGTGCCGCCCGCCACACCCACCGCCTCATTGATTGTATCGGCCAGCGACAGCACGCGGTAATAGTCATTGCCTGCCCCACCGCCCATCACATCATCGCCCGTCCCGCCATAAAGGAAGTCATTGCCCGCCCCCCCGAACAGGTTGTCATCGCCCGCACTTCCCCGCAGCGTATCGCCTTCACTGCCGCCAGAAAGGACGTCGTCAAATACCCCGCCGATCACACTGTCCGTGCCTGCGCCTGCATCGACGGTTACCGCCCGCGTGGCGGCCCCCCCCAAATAGCGATCCGCGCCCGCCCCCAAGGCGATATTGCCCGCAATGACGCCCGCGTTCAGCACCACATCCGCGCCCGCCGTGCCCCGAATGGCCCCCAACCCGCCGCTGATCGTGCCGCTGTTATCCAGGGTGAACCCGGCCGCCAGATTGTCGATGCCATCAATGCCCCAGCCGCGCACCGACTGGATCACCCCGTCATTGGTCACGTGCAGCCCGCTGGCAAATTCTGGCGGGCCAAACCCGCCCAGATGGATGCCAGCCCGCCCCGTGCCATTGGCGATGATCGTGCCTGCGTTGAACACCACGATCCCGTCGCCTTCCACCTGCACCCCGTGGCCATAGCGCGAAGACGGCACTGGCCGCGCACCCGCAATGATGCTGCCAGTATTGGTCAGGGTCTGGTTGTCATTGTCGAACACGCCCATGAACACGCCACCGGTGCCACCCGTGATGGTGCCCGCGTTGGTGGCCGTTGACCCCAAGCCGAACATCAAGATGCCATAGCCGCCCGATGACGTGATACTGCCATCGTTTACCACCGTGCCCCCGGTGTTGACGAGCACCGCACCGTTCCCCAGACTTTCATTGCCCGTCACAGCACCCGTTGCCGTGATGTTCAGCGTGCCATCTGCAACCGATGCCGAGCCGCTGGCCCCCGCCCCAAACAAGGTACCCGCGATGAACGCCGTTGTGGCGGCACCCGCCACCGTAATGACGTTGCCTGTGGTGGAGCCGAGTGTGACACCCTGATAAACCAGCAGGCTGTCACCGCCGGTCAGGCTGTATTGAATTCCGGATGCGACAAGATTGGTGGCTTGTGTGTATACGGTCATCTTGAAAAATCCATATGTGAAAGACGCTGAACTGCGCGCGCCCCACTGTGGCACCTGCGGGGCCCTTTGCCTAGGCGTCAGAACACCATATCTGCCGCCATGACCACAGCCCCCGCCCGCAACAGCACCGCCCATTCCGCCGCTGCATCCGCACCCGTGCTGCCCGACAGGATATGTGTGACCGCGTTCTAAGCCACCTGTTTACCCCCCGTCAGCACACCCACAAACGCCCCACCCGCCATAAAGGCATGCAGGTTGATCTTGTCCGCCCCATGCGTGAAATCGGTGATCTGGTCGCGCGTGGCAACCGTCAGCCCCATGTCCGTCAACGCCGTGAACACGAACACGTCCAACCCCAGACCGCCCAACATCCGGTCGGCCCCCAGCCCACCCGCTATCCGGTTGCCCGCCACATTCCCCGTCAGCACATTCGCCCCCGCCGACCCGGTCAGGGCCAGTGCCCCAACCCCCGTCAGCGTTGCGTTTTCCACATTGGAGAAAAGGTTCAGGTGCAGACTGACAGACCCGCTTTGCACCCGGTCACCCGTGCCACCC
>JANNBG010000799.1:0-1503 GCA_031385205.1 Rhodobacterales bacterium | reverse complement strand
TATTTTTGCCGCATCAGGCCTGAAAACCCCGGCCCGCGCAATGCCATTACCGCGTCGGCGGCCATGGCCGCAGCGCATCGGCCTGCACCCACGCGGTCACCCACTCCGGCAACGTGGGGCTTTGCACATCCCGCCCTAGCGCCGCCATCACTTGTGCAGGCGGCACGATGCCCGCCTTGGATGCCACTGCCGCCCGCAGCAGCATGTGGCTGGCACATTCATCGCCCTTCCAAAAGCTCTGCTCCAAATAGAAAAACCGCCCATCCCAGCCGATACATTTACTGCGCTGTGTCACGCGTGTGAACACCGTCAAACGCCTGCGATAGCGCACGTTCGTGCCCGCTACCGTGATGTACCAGCCCTTGGCCTTGACCCCTGCCATCAGCCCCGTCCGCACGATCAACGGCAACCGCCCCAGATCAAACAGCGTCAAGGTCCGCCCGTTGTTCAACTCGCGCCACGGGTCCAGATCCCATGGCCAGATGATATGCGTCGACACATGCGTATCCGCCACGCCCAGGGCGGATGCCTTGCGAAACTTGAACAGTTCCTTTGCCAAGCGGAAAAAGGGGTACATGCGCGCCTCCGTTTGCGGCACAAAGCCCAGTGCCGCCACAATCGTCAAGCCAAACCTTGCGGAACATATTGCTATGTCAGGGGTCTGCCATTACCTGTGCCACAACCTGTAGTGAGGGCTGCCGATGTATTCGCTTTTCCAGATTCTGATGTTGGTTCTGAATGCCGTTTATTTCATCGTGATCGCGCATGTGATCATGAGCTGGCTTATCAATTTTCAGGTGCTGAACACGCGCCAACCACTCGTCGCACAAATTTGGTATGGCCTGAACAGCTTACTTGAACCGCTTTATTCCCGCATCCGGGGATTTCTGCCACGGATGAGCGGCCTCGACCTTGCCCCCTTGATCGTGCTGCTGGCGGTCTATGCCTTGCGGATCATTCTGGTGAATAACGTCCAGTTGTTCCTGTGATCTTCAGGAAGCCTTAACTCATGGATGGTGATGCTCCGCACAGGATGACGGCGCAGCCATTTGATCTTTTGCATTCCATCTTCGGCTTTCCCGGCTTTCGCGTGGGGCAGGCAGAGATTGTCGATGCCGTTGCCGCAGGCCGCAATGTGCTGGCCATCATGCCCACGGGTGGTGGTAAATCGCTGTGCTTCCAACTGCCCGCCCTGTGCCGGTCCGGCGTCACACTGGTCATTTCCCCCCTCATCGCCCTGATGCGCGATCAGGTCCGCGCCTTGCGTGCCACAGGGGTCGATGCTGCAGCCCTGACCTCCGCCAACTCTGAGGCAGAAAACGAAGACATCTTTGCCGCCCTCGATGCAGGCCGCCTGAAACTTCTCTACATCGCGCCAGAACGCCTTGCCGCCAGCGGCACCCTGCCCATGCTGCGCCGCATTGGTGTCGGGCTGATCGCGGTGGACGAGGCGCATTGTGTCTCGCAATGGGGCCACGACTTCCGCCCTGATTATCTGCGCAT
>JANNBG010000515.1:0-2147 GCA_031385205.1 Rhodobacterales bacterium | reverse complement strand
TACGCTGGCTGTGGCCATACCGGGCTGCATCTTTGCGACCATTCTGGGTGTGGTCATCGGCGTGCTGCGCTTGTCAAAGAACTGGCTGGTCGCGCGGATCATGACCGTCTATGTGGAGGTTTTCCGCAACATTCCGCTGCTTTTATGGATCCTCGTCGTCGCAGTGCCGATGCGCGAATTCGCACCCGAGCCGAAAGATTTCCGTGTGACGCCCGAGATGGAGGCGGCAGGCGAACTGCCCGCTGCACACATGTGGCTGAACGATTCCGTGGCGATTTCATCCCGTGGCATCAACGCGCCTTTGCCGTTGTTCTCACGTCCCTTGGGAACGCTCGACCTTGGCTTTATGTCGGTCAACCTGACCTTCCTTGCGACGCTCGCCGTTATTCTGGGCAGCTTTTATGTCAACCGGCGCATCGTCGGGTCGGCGCGTGCGATGCAAGAGGCGACAGGTGCCCGCCCCACCACATGGTGGAAATCAATCCTTGTGCTGGCCGGGCCGTTCATCGCCCTGATGCTGGCGCTGGGGTTTCATCTGGATTACCCGGTGTTGGGCCGTTTCAACTTTTCCGGTGGCGTGCTATTGCAACACGCCTATTCCGGCCTTTTGCTGGCGCTGATCCTCTATACCGCCGCTTTCATCGCCGAAATTGTGCGTGCAGGCATTCAAGCCATCAGCCGTGGGCAGTCCGAAGCATCTGCGGCTCTTGGCCTGCGCCCCGGTCGCACCATGAACCTTGTGATCCTGCCGCAAGCCCTGCGCGTGATCATCCCGCCGCTGATCAGTCAGTTCCTGAATCTGACCAAGAATACCTCGTTGGGTATTGCGGTCAGTTACCTCGATCTGCGCGGCACGCTGGGCGGCATCACGCTGAACCAGACGGGGCGAGAGTTGGAATGCATGCTGCTGATGATGCTGAATTATCTGATCCTCAGCCTGCTGATATCCGCGGTGGCGAACCTGTATAACCGATCCATTCAGTTGAAGGAGCGTTAAGTCATGGCGGACCTTCATTATACCCGCGAGACGATGCTGCCGCAGGTGGCCCCGCCGATCACGGAACGCGGGTTGGTCAAATGGCTGCGCCAGAACCTGTTTTCCGGCGTGTTCAACACGGTGCTGACGCTGGGTGCGATCTATGTGGTCTATCAACTGGTGGCAGCCGTCATGCCGTGGCTGCTGAACGGCGTGTGGAACGCAAATTCCTTGACCGAATGCCGCGAGGTTATCGCGGCAAACGGTGGCACGGACGGTGCCTGCTGGGCGATGATCCGTGACCGTTGGGATCAATGGATCTTTGGATATTACACGCCTGACTACCCACTTATGGCAAAGGTCGCGTTCTCAGATGAGTATGCGCAGGCCGGGGGCTATGCGGGAGTATTCGCCCCGGATGCGCCCAAAGAGGTGGGTCTCGCATTCATCGGAAATATCCAAAACAACGTGAGCGATTTTGTTTTGGCTTTTGTCGGCTTTTGGCGGCCCGTCCTTGCATTTGTTCTGATGTTTGTCGCCTTGGCTCCCGTGCTATTCAATTTTGTACCTAAGCAACTGCTTTGGTTCACGCTCATGTATCCCGTAATTTGCTTCTTTCTGCTGTGGGGCGGGTCGGTGTGGGTCCCGATAGTAGCGGTTCTTGGCCTTGCCCTTGTGTGTGTTGCCAGTGTTTTCGCCGGTCGGCGATGGGGTGCAATCGCTGGGACAATCGCCGCCGTTCTATTGTTTGTCTTGATATTTCTTGATCCGCTCAGCTCAGTGTTCAACATCGTGGGCGGTTTTGTGGGCTGGTGGAGTGGCGAGTCCGTCTTTTACAACCCGGTGCTGTCAGGTGGCGACGCGCCGCTCATGTGGCGAAGCCTTTTTCCACTTTTGCCTCATGTCAGCTCCGCTATGTCCGACATCCTACCTTGGGAGTTGCTTGCAATCCCATCCGACAAATTTGGTGGTTTCCTTTTGGCCATCACCATCGGCGTTACCGCCATTGCCTTCTCGCTGCCCTTGGGCATCCTGCTGGCCCTTGGCCGCCAGTCCGACATGCTGATCGTGAAAACCCTGTCCGTGGGGTTCATCGAATTCATCCGGGGTGTGCCGCTGATCACGCTTTTGTTCACCGCATCGCTGCTGCTGCAATACTTTCTGCCACCCG
>JANNBG010000796.1:0-2643 GCA_031385205.1 Rhodobacterales bacterium | reverse complement strand
CGCGAAACAATTGGAGAGATTCCACACAATGGCCCACCTGAACGACGTCTCCGGCACGGCTGCACTGGCGATTTGCGAATCGCTGCTTTTGGCGTTGAATGACCGCAACATCCTGCCGGAATCCGAAATCGTAGGTATCCTGAGGGACGCGGCAGCAGCACATCATCACACGCCGAAAGAAGATGGTCAGACCGATCTGCATGTGGCGGTTTCGAAGTTAATCAACGGCATTCTGGCTGGCGGCAATTCGGTGCGCCGGCGGTAAGTGGCAACCCGTCGTTCAGACGGCAAGGATGGCCACCAACCGCGCCCCAACCCGCTGGCGCAAGTCATGTGGCTCATCCGCCATCGCCTGCGACATTGCGTGCAGACGCAGGCGGGCTGTGTGCAACTGGTCGATCAAACCAATCATCACGCCTGAGGCATCGCTTTCCAGATCGAATTGATCGGCAAGATCGCACAGCAATTCCAGCCGAGCCAGATCGACGGGGCGATACCGAGGGCCAGTCGTGGATGACACCGGAATAATGAGGTCGGCATCCAGAAACGTCGCCAGTCTGGCCTGTGACAATCCCGGCACGGCAACAATCACCTGCCCTTGAATAAAGTATACGGTCATTCCGAGGCCTCCTGCATCATTGCTTGGCGGGGGCTGTACGCTTGTGTCTTGCGCCATCCGGTCAGAAACGCGGACAGCCCTTCGTCAATCACTGGGGGCGCCACGATGCGCAGCTCCACCAAGGCGTCGCCTGATTTGCTGTTTGTCCGCGTCACACCGCGCCCGCGCAGGCGCAAGATTCGCCCGCTGCTGGCACCTTTGGGGATGGTGACGCTGACCGGCCCGTCAATCGGAGGCGCGGTCACTTTGCCGCCCAGAATGGCCTCGTCAATGGTGATCGGCAGGGTGATATGAATGTCGTCGCCGTCACGTCGGAACACCGCATGCGGGTCTTTGCGCCAAGAACAGCATCGAGAAACGCAATTTCCAGTGTGTAGCGCAGATCAACACCAGTTTGGGCATAACCCGCATCGCGTTGCCCGGTCCGGCCGCGCTGCCGTAGGATATGGGCAAAGATATCACGCGGATCGCCGAAACCCTCAAATCCTGAGCCCTGACCAAGTCTTTGGCCGGGGGCATCCGCATGATCGCGGTAATAGGTCCGAAGCGCGCGTTCGGCCCCCGTCGCGTCACTCTCTCCCGCATCGAACAGCGCACGGGGTTCGGGGTCTTTCAGCAGGTCATGCGCTTCCGTCACGGCCCTGAACCGCGCCTCGGCACCGGGATCGTCGGGATGCAGGTCAGGGTGCGAGGTTCGCACCAGTTTGCGGCAAGCCTTCTTGATGTCGGCAGCGGTGGTGGACTTGGTCAGGCCAAGGGCTGCATAGGGGTCGTCGCTGATCTGGTCCTCGGTGCGACACCCAGTATCAGCAATACAGAAATGCGGGCGAGGCGCTTTGACGTGGATCAGTGTCGCGCAGACGCGTTGACACGGATCAACGACAGATGTCGATAAATCCGTACCTTCAGGGGACACGATCAGGAAAGGTCATGCGATGATGAACGGATACGACATGGGTTCTGGCGGGATCTGGATGGTGGTCATGGGCGTTCTGGTGGTGCTGGCCATCGCGGCCTTGGTCAAGTACCTGCGCAAATGAAGGATTTGCCGATGACGCCGACAGCAGGCGGGCACGCGACCGCGATCGACCCCGTCTGCGGCATGACGGTGACTTTGACGCCTGATACCCGGACCGAAGGCTATGGCGGGTCGGATTTCCATTTCTGTTCGGAAAAGTGCCAGACCCGGTTCAAGGCTGACCCGTGGTTCTATGCCAGCGGTAAGGCCCCAACCAAGGGTCATGCGGTAGCAGCAGCCGCGCAATACACTTGCCCGATGCATCCCAAGATCCTGCAGGACAAGCCCGGCAATTGCCCGATCTGCGGTATGACGCTGGAACCCGTGGTGGCCTCGGACGCGCCGTCACCGGAACTGGCGGATTTCACCCGGCGGATGTGGATATCCGCCGCCGCCGCGGTGCCTTTGGTGATCCTGACAATGGGCGGGCTGGTGGGATTGCCGGTGCGCGACTGGATCGGGCATACACCGGCGGGCTATCTGGAATTCGCACTGGCCACGCCGATTGTGCTCTGGGCGGCATTACCGTTTTTCAAGCGCGGCTGGGCATCCGTCACCAACCGCAGCCCGAATATGTGGACGCTGATCTCTATCGGGGTGGCAGCGGCCTATGGCTATTCCGTGGTCGCCACATTCCTGCCCGGCATTTTCCCGGCGGAATATCAGATGGGCATGGGCGTCGGCACCTATTACGAGGCGGCGGTGGTGATCGTGGCCTTGGTCTTTGTCGGCCAGGTGCTGGAGTTGCGCGCCCGCGAACGCACCGGCGATGCGATCCGGGCGCTGCTGGACCTTGCCCCCAAAACCGCGCGGCGGATTTTGCCGGATGGCACGGAATACGACGCGCCCTTGGCCAATATCATGGCGGGCGACAAGCTGCGGGTGCGCCCCGGCGATGCGGTGCCGGTGGATGGGGTGATCGTTGAGGGCACATCCTCGGTCGATGAAAGCCTGATGACGGGTGAAGCGATGCCGGTGGAAAAAGCGCCCGGCGATCCGCTGACGG
>JANNBG010000511.1:0-2045 GCA_031385205.1 Rhodobacterales bacterium | reverse complement strand
ACGTTCCATTCCATCGCGGTTGGCTTGCGTGACCTTGGCATGACGATGAACCCACAAGGCGCGCATTACACGCTGATGGGGATTGAGACGTTGAGCCTGCGGATGCAGCGGCATGTGGAAAACGCGCAAGTGGTGGCGGAGTATCTGGAGCAGGATGCCCGTGTGGACATGGTGACCTATCCGGGGCTGAAATCATCGCCCTACCACAACCTTGCCAAGATGATCACGCCCAAGGGCGCGGGGGCCTTGTTCACCTTTGGGGTGAAGGGCGGGTATGAGGCCTGTGTGAAGCTGGTGGATAACCTGAAGTTGTTCAGCCATGTGGCGAATTTGGGCGATACGCGGTCTTTGGTCATCCATCCGGCCTCGACAACACACCGGCAGTTGGACGAGGCGGCACAGATCAAGGCGGGTGCAGGGCCGAATGTGGTGCGCCTGTCAATCGGGATCGAGGATGTGGGCGATATCATCGCCGATCTGGATCAGGCGCTGGCGGCGGCTGTGGCCTAAAGGATTGGGCGGCCCGGTGTGACAGGGCCGCCCGTTTCATTTACTCGGCAATTTCATAGGTGACGGTCACGTTTGACGTCATCCCGATTTGCCCGGACTGAATTGGCACACCTGAATCCGCCTCCTGGCGGAACATCGGCGCGGGGCCGGGATAAATGCCGGTTTCGGTGACCGATACCAGCTTGCCCAGTTTTGCCCCGGACGCAGCAGCCAGCACTTCGGCGCGGGCCTTTGCATCGGCCACAGCGGCAGTGCGCGCCTCGTTCATCACCGGAATGGAATCGGCGAGGCCAAATGTGATGCCGTTGATGGTGTTAGCACCATCCGTGACAGCGGCATCCAGAATGGTGCCAAGGCTTGGGAGATCGCGCACGCGCACGTCGAGCATATTGGTGGCATTATAGCCTGCGATGGTGGGCACGGACCCGCTGTCATAGCCGGTGTAATTGGGGCTGAGGGACAGGTTCGCGGTTTGCAAATCGGCATCGGCGACACCTGCGGTCTTCAGCCTGTCAAGCACCATGGTCAGGGCTGCGTTGTTATCAGACAGGGCCTTGGCTGCGGTGTCGGCATTGGTGGTGACCCCCAGCGAAATGGTGGCCTGATCGGGTTGGGTCTGCACGATGCCTTCGCCCGTGACGGTGATGGTGGCGGCGTCGGCCATGGCCGCGGTGGCCAACGAGGCGGCGAGTGCCGTAGACAGGGCAAGGGCGTTCAGAATGCGCATATGATCCTCCTTATGGATTGCGATGACATTCGGGGTTATGACGCGCGGCGCAAGCCAATCCTTGGGGCTTTTTCTTTCATTCGGCAAAAACCTGCTGTATGAGGTCCGCGATGTTGCCCCGCGCGTTCCGCGCGCCCTGAAAGCTGTGATAGACCCGCTGGATGAAACCTAATTTTGCACTGAATGTGACTGACGACTCGCTGGGCCTGCTGCATCGGACGCGGCAAGGCTGGTCCGTTGTTGGCGAGACGCGCTTTGACAGGGATGACCTGGACGAGGCGCTTGGCTTTTTGCGGGCAACCGCGACCGAGCTTGCACCCAAGGGGGTGACGACCAAGATCGTCATTCCCAATTCGCAAATCCTGTTCATGGATGTGGCGGCACCGGGGCCGGATGACAAGGCGCGGCGGGCGCAGATCATGGCAGCGCTGGAAGGCCGGACACCCTATGCGGTGCCCGATCTGGTGTTCGACTGGTCAGGCGAAGGCGCGGTGGTGCAGGTGGCGGTTCTGGCGCGCGAAACGCTGGAACAGGCCGAAGGTTTCGCGGTGCAGCACGGGTTCAACCCGCTGGGCTTTGTGGCGATTCCACCGGACGGCAGCTTTGCGGGCGAGCCGTGGTTTGGCCCGACGGGGGCTGCGGCGGATATTCTGGGCAAAGGCAAGCAGGTCACGCGCGATACGGATGCAATTCAGCTGGTGGCAGGTGCAGCGGTGCCGGTGGCTGAGGTGCCAGTGGCTGAGGTGCCGGTGGCTGAGGTGCCAGTGGCTGAGGTGCCAGTGGCTGAGGTGCCAGTGGCTGAGGTGCC
>JANNBG010000717.1:0-3393 GCA_031385205.1 Rhodobacterales bacterium | reverse complement strand
GGTCTTTCAGGCAAGACGGTCTTTCCGCATCTGCATCTGACTCTGCGCAAGGACGGTTTGGCACAAGACCCCTTTGATCCGCTGAACACCCAATCGTCCTGCCACACCGATCCGCCGCAGTCGCTTTGGGCAAGCCCTGTGCCTTATGTTGCAGGCGGCATCATCAATGTGGGCTTCGCGACCGAGGTGCCCTCTTATGAGTTGGTTAAGGCAGGATTGCCCCCGCCGTCCATCGCGCCTGACGCACCGACCCTTGTCATGTGGGTCTATACGTTTGGTGGGCGGGCCGGCGATGCCATTGTGTTTGATATCACTGGCCCCGACGGCCACCTTATGGCGAAGCGCATCGTATTGAAACGCACACAGGCCCAACAGTACCGCATCATCAAAAAGGCCCGGTCGGATGTGCGCTGGCCGCCTGGCACCTACAGCGGGACGGCCACGCTGGTGCGCAATGGGCTGACGATTGACACGTTCACGCAAACGACGGCGATTATCGACTAAACTGCCGCCATGCTGATCACAGCTTTGTATCCTGAATCCGCAATTGCCGCGCCCGTGTCAGGATCGCATCCTCAACCGCCCGTTGCGTTTCGGGGGCCACAGCGCCACCGCCCCGCGCTTGCAGCGCCACCCGCAAAGACCGCGCATCAAGCGCTGGGTCTTGCACATAGATCGTCGCACGATACGCACGCCCACCGCCGGGTGGCGCACCATAGCCCGTCACGATCACCCCGGTGAACGGATCAACCGATTCGATGGGCAGGAAGTTGAGCACATCTTGGGCCGCCAGCCAGAGGTACTTGTTCACCTCCACCGTGGTGTTCGGGTCAGCACTGTTGTTGAACAGATCGAAGATCGAGTCTTTGTTCGTCTTGTCCGGGTTTGCCGCCTCATTCGCCGCAATCTGTGCCTGATTGCGTTCATAGCGAGACAGCTGTTCGGCGCCCAGCGGCGCAGTTTTGCGCCGGAACAGGCCCGAATCGCCACTGGCCAAGCCACCACCGCAGGCGGTCAGCCATCCTGTAAGCCCAATCAATACGACGACACGCGCCAAGCGATGCAGCATTCGCCACACTCCTGTGAAACCCTATAGGTCTGTAGCCGAGCCACCGGGGCCTGCCAAGGCTTTTCCATTTGCGCCCCGCGTGATGGGCAAAGGTCGCTGCCTGCCGATTGTGGCGCAGATCAGGCCAGTTGGCGGGTTTTGGATGGCAACTTTCACTGTGGCAAAGCTGCACCATCGCCCCCCATCTTCCCATGGCGGCATGGGTTCAGATTGCATTCGCAGGGCCAAGGATGGAAATAGGGGCATACCCAACTCGGATTCCCCTGAGCTGGGCAACACTCCTAGACGAGGGAAAACGATGAAAAAGATTCTTCTTGCGACTGCAGCCCTGTCGGCAATGACCGGCTACGCAGCAGCCGAAGTGACGGTTACGGGTTCTGCTCGCATGGGTCTGGTCTATAACGGCAGCGATACGTTTTTGACCAGCCGCGTGCGTGTGAAGTTCGAAATGATGGGTACGACCGACGGTGGTCTGGAATTCGGCGCAAGTGTTCGCGCTGACCAAAACGGTGGTAACGGCTTCAACGTAATTACTGTCACAGATTCTGGCGCTGATGGAATTTCTGGAAACGCAGATGACATTGTGACAGACATCTCTGTAAGTGGTAACAGCGGTGATACGAACAATGATTCGACGGTCTACATCAAGGGTGCGTTCGGCAAATTGACATTTGGCGATAACGACTCGGCAGCAAACGCGCTGGTTGGTCACGTTTCCGGCGTTGGCCTGACGGGTTTGGGTGATTGGAACGAACTGCGCTACCTCGGCCAGACCGACACGTCGGCTTTGTACGAGTATTCGTCGGGCGCTCTGACGTTCGCAGCATCGACCAGCCAGTTGACAGCAGGCGATGATGCTATGTCGCTCGCAGCCAAGTACTCAACCGATGCATTCTCCGTCGCTCTTGGCTGGGAAGATGCGTCCAACATCACGCACATCGCGCTGGGTGGTTCGGCAACCTTCGGTGCCGCAACCCTCAAAGCTGTGATCTCCGACACGGACATCAAAGGCGATGATACCCAGTTTGCAGTTTCGGTTGATTACGTTGCAGGTGCTGGCACCTACACGGCATTTGTCACCGAAGAAGGCGAAGTGAACAACTTTGGTTTGGGCGCAGCTTACGACTTGGGTGGTGGCGCTACAGTTAAGGCCGGTGTTGTTAACGTTGATGGTGACAACTTCGCCGACGGTAAAAGCGAGACACTTGCTGACATCGGTATCTCGATGTCGTTCTAATCTGATACCTCTGGTATTGGGATGAAAGAGCGGGCCTTGGCCCGTTCTTTTCTTTTTGCACCAGCCGTGGTTTTGAAGGTGGCGTAACAGGGGGCACCATGTCGATCACCGCCATTCAAGACCGCATTGTCACGGCCACCGCCGCCGCTGGCCGCCCCGCCGGATCGGTGCATCTGATCGCCGTATCCAAGGTGCAACCGCTGGACCGTGTCATCGCCGTGCTGGATCAGGGTCACCGCCTGTTTGGTGAAAACTATGTGCAGGAAGCACAGGGCAAATGGCCGCCCTTACGCGCGCGCTATGCCGGTGTGCAGGTGCATATGATCGGCCCCTTGCAGACCAACAAGGCCAAGGTGGCGATGGACCTGTTCGATGCCATCCATTCGGTTGACCGCGCCTCGCTCGCCGAAAAACTCGCCCGTCTGGCGCAGGAAAGGGGCACCTGCCCACAACTGTTCATTCAGGTGAACACGGGGGGGGAGCCGCAAAAGGCAGGCGTTCTGCCCGCTGATCTGGATGCCTTCATCGTCAGTTGCCGCGCGATCGACCTGCCCTTGGATGGCCTGATGTGCATCCCACCCGAAGGCATCGACCCTGTGCCGCATTTTGACGTCCTCGCCCAGATGGCCGCGCGCAATGGGCTGGCAGGCCTGTCGATGGGCATGAGCAGTGATTTTGAGGCGGCGATTGCGCACGGTGCCACGCATATCCGCGTCGGCAGCGCCATTTTTGGTGCAAGGATTTATGCCTGATACGGGGAGATGGGCAGATTGCCCATCCTACGCGACATCGTTTGGTAGGATGGGCAATCTGCCCATCACCCGTCACAAATCAAACGTCGCAAATACCGGCGCATGGTCCGATGGCTGCGTCCAGCCCCGCACCGCACGCAAGATGCGCGACCCATGCCCTGCTGCCGCAATATCCGCCGTCGCCCAGATATGGTCCAACCGGCGGCCCTTGTCTGCCGCATCCCAATCCGCCGCGCGATAAGACCACCAGCTATAAAGCCGCCCGTCGGGAATATCGGCGCGGGTCACATCCACCCACTTGCCCGCCTCCATCACCGCATCCAGATGCGCCACCT
>JANNBG010000592.1:0-2009 GCA_031385205.1 Rhodobacterales bacterium | reverse complement strand
AGTGGACCGAGTCGAGGATTTCGCGGATATCACCGACACCGGTGCGCGAGGCGGCGTCCATTTCCATCACATCGACATGGCGGCCGTCGGCAATGGCGATGCAGGGCTCGCATTGACCGCAAGGTTCGGTTGTGGGCTTGCCGGTGCCATCGGGGCCAATACAGTTAAGGCCCTTGGCGATGATGCGGGCTGTGGTGGTTTTGCCGGTGCCACGGATGCCGGTCATGATAAACGCATGCGCGATGCGGTCGGCGGTGAAGGCGTTTTTCAGGGTGCGGACCATCGCCTCTTGGCCGACGAGGTCGGCAAAGGTTTCGGGTCGGTATTTGCGGGCGAGAACGCGGTAGGCGGGGGTGTCGGTCATGCGGGCAATCTAGCGGGGGGTTGCCTGCAGATCAACCAGCATCGCCTGCACTTCTGGCACCAGCGCGTTGAAGACGACTCGTGTGGCGCGGTCCTGCAAGGCCTCACGCCGGCGTTCGGTGCCAAAGCTGCGGGCGAGGCCGGACAGGTCTTCGGCGACCTGCGCTGTGCCATAGGGATAGCCTGTGCGCACGTCGAGGAAGAGGGCGTTGCCGATGCCTGCAACCTTGATGTTGCGGGTGGGCAGCAGCGCACCGCCGATCAGGGTGACATCGGCAAGGGCAAAGGGCGTATCGGTTTCGGTGCTGCGCGCGCCGATTTCGTAGACGAGGACGTAATCGAGATGCTGGCGGGCGGCGGTGCGGCGGATGTCGTTGATGGCGCGGTCAGTGGTCGGACCGGAGTTGTCGCCGTTGACCATGGCCGAGATCAAGGGGCTGACCTGCATGAAGGTGCCCATCGGGGCGAGGGTTTCGGCCATATCGGCGAGGGCTGCGGTTTCATCGGCACTGGGCAGGGTCAGCGCACCGTTGACGATGCGCGCGACGCCGATTCGGGCGGGGAAGTTCAGGTTAGGCTCTATTGCAGCAATGGCGGCGATGTCTTTGTCGATGGGGCCGTTGGACGGGGCGACGAAATCGGCCCCGGATGTGGTCTGGATGGCATGGCTGCATCCGGCAAGGAGGATCAGGAGGGCGAGGGTGCGGTGCATGGGGGACTCCATTAAATGTGTATATTGCACATTTAATGAATCCTTGCGTGAGTCAATAGAAATGTGCAAATTGCACAGATGAACCAGATCATGGATGCCTTGTTTGCGCCAATCGCGCGCCTGTTGGTAGCGCGAGGGGTGGGGTTTGCGGATGCTGCGGGGCGATTAAAGCAGGCGTATCTGCGGGCAGCGCTGCGGTTGGCGGGGCCGGATGCGACGGACAGTCGGATCAGCGTGATGACGGGGTTGCAGCGGCGGGATATTGTGGGGTTGCGGGGGCAGGAACCTGACCGGCGTGGGGTGAACCATCTGTCGCGGCTGGTGGCGCTGTGGGTGGTTTCAGGGGGCCAGCCTTTGCCACGCAAGGGTTTTGATGCGCTGGCATGCCAAGTGCGGCGCGATGTGCATCCGCGCACGATGCTGGAGCAACTGGTGGCGGCGGGCACTGTGTCGGTGGCGGATGGCATGGTGCGGCTGGAGCAGGTGTCTTATCAGCCGATGCCGGGGAGTGCAGGGCAGATGGCGTATCTGGCGGACAATGCAGGGGATTTTCTGGCGGTGGCGGTGGGGAATGTGCTGGGTGATACACCGCATTTCGAACGGGCGGTGCATTACAACCAGTTGGATGCAGCGGCGGTGGCGCAGTTAGAGGCGGCGTTTCGGGCAGGGCAGATGGCGCTGCTGGGGCAGATCAATGCACAAGCGGCGGCGTTGCAAAAGGCGATGCCGGGAACGATGCGGTTTCGGGCGGGTGCATATTTTTATGATGAGGATGAGGGGATATGAGGCTTTGGGTGGTCTTGGCTCTGCTGCTGGCGCTCGCGGGGTGCTCCAATCCGCAGCCTTATGAACGGGACGGCGGGTTTGGCGGCACGGGGGTTAGGGCGGAAGCGGCGATGTGAGTGACGTGTTTCGGCCCGCGCCAGGAACCTCT
>JANNBG010000575.1:0-6514 GCA_031385205.1 Rhodobacterales bacterium | reverse complement strand
TCCATACGACGGGGTCGAACCCAAGCTGGGCACGGCGGTTTGACCGGACAGCTTCTATCGGGGCGCATCTGTTTTATCGGCAGAACTGAGCCGGCGTCGCCCGGCTTGCATGTCGTGCCGGTTACGGGCATGGCCTTGGCGCACTGCAGTGCGACACCAAGGCCAGCCATGACAACCGAAACCTCCTTCGCCTTCGCCCACCCGGAAGACCGCGCCAAGGCGACGGCGATGGGTATGCCCGACCGCATTTCCCTGCGCGACCATGTCGTTGCGGTTGATATTGGCGCGTTTCAACAAGAGCGCGGGCATACACAACGCGTGAAGTTTAACGTGGTGGTGGAAGTCGCCCCTGCTGACGATGTGGGCGACGATGTGGACAAAATCCTGTCCTATGACCGCATCACCTGGGCGATTGCCGCAGAATTGGCGGCGGAACGGTTGAACCTGCTGGAAACGCTGGCGGAACGGGTCGCGGCACGCATTCTGGCGGAGCCGCAGGCGTTGCGCGTGTTTGTGCGGATCGAAAAGCTGGATGTGGGGCCCTATGCGCTGGGGGTTGAGATTGTGCGGGCGCATGCGGATGCGCTGGTCCAGGTCGATGTGTTGCATCCGCTGGTGGTACATCTGGACAATGCGATGATCGGCTCTGCGGGCTTGGCGTGCTATCTGGACGGGTTGCCAAATGGGCCGGTGATCCTGACGGTTGGTCTGCCTGATCTGCCGCGCGCGGAGACAGGACATAAGCCGACGCAACGGCGGATAGACTTGCTGGCCATCGAGCAGAATGCCTGGACGCTGGCGGCGCGGGATGCGCGCTGTGTCGTGGTGAATACGCGCACAGAGATTGACTGGGCCGCAAGGCAGGGCCGCATGGTGGTCTGGGCACCATCCAAGATGGCGCTGGACGCGGTGGATGGGCCCGGCGGCGCGGATGGCGTGGTGCTGGCGCTGTGGTTGGCAGAAACTTTACAAGCCACGCGGATGATCGTTCACGGGGATGTTGCAATCCCGGCGACAAGCCGCGTGCCGGTGACGCGCGCAGGGCTTGTGTGATCTAGGGCTAGGGCTTACCGCTGACGCATGGACTATATCCGCACCATTTTGCAGGTTGATGCTGCGTGGCCCAAGGGTGCGCTGGCGATTGGCTGGTGCTGGTTCACGCATGTGGAGGTGTTGCGGCGGGATGTTGCCCCGCAGGTGGTACCCGTGGCGGACATATCGCCCGATGCGCTGGCCATGTTGACGGCACCAAGAGCGTTTGCAGGGCTGACGCTGAACCGCCCACATGTGATGGGCATCCTGAACGTGACACCGGATAGTTTTTCAGATGGTGGCAGGTTCAACACGGTCGAGGCGGCGCTGGCGCAGGCCCATGCGATGGCGGGGGCGGATATCCTGGATATCGGCGGTGAAAGCACGCGGCCCGGTGCGGTGGTAGTGGCAGCGGATGAAGAAATCGCACGCACAGCACCCGTGATTGCGGCGATCAGGGCTGCGGGGATCATGACGCCGATCAGTCTGGACACACGCAAATCGGCAGTGGTTTTGGCGGGTGGGGTGGACATCGTGAATGACGTGTCGGCGATGACATACGATGCCGAGATGGTCAGTGTTGTGGCAGCTGCGCAATGCCCCATCATCCTGATGCATGCGCAAGGCACACCGCAGACGATGCAAGCGGACCCGCGCTATGATGATGTGCTGCTGGATGTGTATGATTTTCTGGCGGAACGCATTGCGGTGGCGGTCAAGGCGGGCATCGCGCATGACCGCATTGCCGTTGATCCGGGGATCGGCTTTGGCAAGACCATCACGCATAACCTTGCGCTGTTGCAAAGGATCAGCCTGTTTCACAGCCTTGGCTGCCCGATCCTGCTGGGGGCCAGCCGCAAAAAGTTTATCGCGATGATTGCGGGTGAGCCACGATTGGCGGGGTCATTGGCGGTGGCCCTTGCAGGCGTGGCGCAAGGCGTGCAGATGCTGCGCGTACATGATGTGGATGAGACGATAGCCGCGCTGGCCTTGTGGCAGGCGGTCAGACAAGGACAACACCCATGACCAGAAAACTGTTCGGCACCGATGGCGTGCGGGGGCGGGCGAATACCTATCCGATGACCGCAGATATGGCCCTGAAACTGGGTGCAGCGGCGGGGCGGTATTTCCGGCGCGACAATGGCAATGAACACCGGGTGGTGATTGGCAAGGATACGCGGCTGTCGGGCTATATGCTGGAAAACGCACTGACGGCGGGGCTGACCAGCACGGGCATGAATGTGCTGTTGCTGGGGCCCGTGCCCACACCTGCGGTGGGGTTTCTGACACGCAGCATGCGGGCAGATCTGGGGGTGATGATCAGCGCCAGCCATAACCCACATCAGGACAATGGCATCAAATTCTTTGGGCCGGATGGTTTCAAACTCTCAGATGAGGCAGAGGCCGAGATCGAGGCGATCCTTGAGGGCGAGATTGTGCCGGCCAAGCCGGAAAACATCGGGCGTGCGCGGCGGATCGAGGATGGACGCGGGCGGTATCAGGAATTTGCCAAGACCACGTTCCCACAGGGCTTGCGGCTGGATGGGCTGAAGGTGGTGATCGATTGCGCCAATGGCGCGGCCTACAAGGCGGCACCCGAGGTGCTGTGGGAACTGGGGGCCGAGGTGATCCGCGTGGGTGTGTCGCCCAATGGCACCAACATCAATGACCGTTGCGGATCGACACACACCGAAACGGCGGCCGAGGCTGTGGTGCAGCACGCAGCGCATGTGGGCATTTGCCTTGATGGCGATGCGGACCGCGTGATGATTCTGGATCAGAACGGGCAGGTGGCGGATGGCGACCAGATCATGGCGCTGATGGCCACACGCTGGGCGGCGGACGGGCGGCTGCGCGGCAATACGCTGGTGGCGACGGTGATGTCGAACCTGGGGTTAGAACGGCATCTGGCAGGGCAAGGGATCACGCTGGAGCGCACACCCGTGGGCGACCGCTATGTGGTAGAGGCGATGCGGCGCGGTGGGTGGAACCTGGGGGGTGAACAATCGGGCCATATCGTGATGACGGATTATGCCACCACGGGCGACGGGCTGATCGCGGGCTTGCAGTTTCTGGCCGAAATGGCGCGCACAGGGCAGGCGGCGAGTGCTTTGGTGCGGCAGTTCGACGTGGTGCCGCAGATGCTGAAAAACGTGCGCTATGCGGCGGGGCAGGAACCGCTAAAGGCCGCATCAGTGATGGCAGTGATTGCCGATGGCGAAGCGCGGCTGCAAGGCAAGGGGCGGTTGTTGATCCGCAAGTCGGGCACGGAACCTTTGGTGCGCGTGATGGCGGAATGCGAAGATGCCGACCTGCTCGCCGATGTGGTGGACGGGATTGTCGGCGCGGTGCAGGCGGCAGTTTAAAGCGGGCATTCTTGTCATCGGCGCAAAGACCACCGCAAGTTGCGCAGGGCCTGCGTTTACAACTCTCCTGACTTGACAAACACGGTTTCCTTTGGCCTTCTTAACCGTGCTGTGCGGAGGCCAATTTCGGCGATCCGCGCGCAATCCGTTGGCCTTTTCGCCGGCATATAGTTTATCGCATTTTCAGATAGGAACGCAGCATGGCCAGCATTGGCGATATCTTGGACGAGTTCTTTTCACCGTTTTCCAGCGAAAAGCTGTGGGTGATGCCAGAGAACGATGATTACACTAACCGCGTGCGCGCCTGGGATCCTGTCATTCAGGCCGTTGCGCGCATCAAGAACAACGTGGCCACGTTCTGCGATGTCTGGGCCACGACCTACATGTCAGATGCAGCCTGGACGCCCGGCAAGACTGACTCGCCCAAGCCCGGTGCCTATCGCGATTTCTCGCCCAGCCCCAAAGGCACCGACCCCGAAACCTGCAAAAGCGCCTTCATCGTGTATGTGGCGACCAAGGCGGCGCGCATGCTGCCCGGGCAGGCCATGCCGGCCACACAGACCACCAATCTTTACACCTGTTCGATCGGGTCGTTCAACATCTACACAACTGTCGACAAGATCGATTGCGCCAAGAAGACGGCCACGATGAATTTCTGGATGTACAACTCCATGAGCAAGCGGTCCTTCGGCAGGTTTGCTGAAAATGCCGTGTTTGCCCTGTGCGGCATGAAAACCCAATACATGTGGTGGAACTGGGTCGAAAACATCGAGTGGACAACGGGCGGCGTCAAGACATTGCCAAAACCTGCAGGATCGGGCGGGTGGTCGTGACAGCCCGGGATTGGCCAATGACGCGCTTTCTGCACCATGTGCTGAGTATTGTCAGTCTCGCCCTGGTTCTGGGCCAACCCGCAAGAGGACAAACGGTGATGGAAAATGATGAAGCCACAGTGAGCCTCGGGTCTGTGCAGATTGATGATTATGCGATCGGGTTGCTGGTCGCCTATGCCGGTGATGCGGCAGTTCTGACCGCCTCTGTCACAAATGGCGATGCGCCGGCAAAATTTCTGCCCCTGTTTGCCAGCACCTATCGCGGGATGCCGGCGGTGACGCTGGATGTGCTGGTCTCGCAGTCCAAGGATGCGATATGGGTGCAGTCGTCATGGCCGGGCAGCGAAGTATTGGCGTATTATCGGCTGGGGTCGACAACGGCCATCACGCCATTTGGCGAAATGGCCCTGCTGGATACGCCCATGCCGCAGGTTCTGAGCGGGGGGCCGGTGCCATTCCCGGCGATTGATCCGATAAGCGTGGTGAAAAAGGCCAGTTTCTACATTCAGGCGGACGAATAGCGGCGTTTCGCGTCGTCCGGCATTACGCGGCAGTAAAGCCGTTATCGACAAACAGATGCGTGCCGTTCACGAAACTCGCCTCATCGCTGGCAAGGAACAGGGCGGCACGCGCGACCTCTTCTGGCTCCGCGATGCGGCCCTGCATCGTGGCAAGGGCGGCGTCAGAGGCATCGACGCCCAGTTTGGTCAGATCGGCCACCTCACGCAGGCCATGCGGGGTGCGCACGAAACCGGGGCAGACGGCGTTGCAGCGGATATTGCGGTCACGGAATTCGACCGCAATGGCGCGGGCGAACTGATGCACGGCGCCTTTGGTGGTGCAATAGAGCACCTCCATCGGGGTGGCGGCCACGGCACTGATGGAGGATGTGCAGACGATACTGCCACCGCCAGCGGCGATCATCTGGGGCAACACGGCCTTTGTCATCAGGAACATGGATTTGACGTTGATGTCATGCAGCCAATCCCAGTCCTCCTCCGTCGTCTCAAGGAAGGGTTTGATGACGATGGTGCCTGCGTGGTTGAACAGGACGGTGACGGGGCCGAAGGCGGCTTGGGTCGCATCGACGGCGGCCTGCACCTGTTCGGCAATGGCCACGTCGCACTGAATGGCGATGGCGGTGCCGCCAGCGGCGGTGATTTCCGCCACGCGCGCTTGCGCCTGTTCGAGGTTGCGGTCCACGATGGCGACCTTCGCGCCCTCAGCGGCGAAAAGGACACTGGCGGCCCCACCCATGCCAGTGGCCCCACCAGAGATGATGGCAACCTTGCTGGAGAGTCGGTTCATGATGGCTTCCTTATAAATTAGAGTGCTTCCGTATCCCAGTCTGCAAGCCTACGGAAAACTTCCTTTTGCTCATCCTTCAGAAAAGCGCGCTCATCACCGCCTTCAAATGCCCCAAGGCGTTTTGCGGCGTTAATGAAGCCGCGCAACGCGCTGTCTTCCATTGCACCAGATGAGATATTGGGTTTGTCCACAATAATAGCGCTGATCATTGGCAGACCCCGTTTATGACTCCAACTTACCAGATCGCCGAGATGAAGAGCGATTTGACGATAGGCAGTCTGCCATTCAACTCCGTTTGCCAATGCAACTTCGCCATAGCTGAGAAAGCGGCGCTCGCGCGCCGCCTTCTGTATCAGTTCTAGTGTAATGTTGAACTTAAGGCCGCCCCGCTCACCTCGTTCCCTCAAGAGGTCTGAGTACCGGGGCGCAGCCGTCATATTCAGCCGATCATAGTTCGCAATCTCTCGATCTAGCGAGCTGATCGACATATCCGCCGGGGTGGGAGGGACGGCAACCACTTCAATTCCGCGCTTTATCGACCATCTGGCCCTTGGAAATCCATGGCATCATGTCGCGCAGTTTTTGACCCCCCAGTTCGATCTGGTGTTCGTCGTTCGACCTGCGCGACGCTTTGATCGTGGGCTGGCCCACCGCGTTTTCCAGCATGAAGTCGCGCACGAATTTGCCGGATTGGATGTCGGCCAGCACAGCCTTCATGCGGGCTTTGGTTTCAACATAGGGCAGAATGCGTGGGCCGGACACGTATTGGCCGTATTCGGCGGTGTTGGAGATGGAGTAATCCATGTTGGCAATGCCGCCTTCATAAATCAGATCGACGATCAGCTTCACTTCGTGCAGGCATTCGAAATAGGCCATTTCGGGTTCGTAACCGGCCTCGACCAGGGTTTCGAACCCTCGCATCGCACGATAGGCACCAATCAGCGGTAAAAAATACAACCGAATGCTCTCTTTGGC
>JANNBG010000558.1:0-2503 GCA_031385205.1 Rhodobacterales bacterium | reverse complement strand
TCCGGCCATGGCTGCTTGCCCGACTGCCGAAACTGTCAATGGGAGGCTTTGCAAGGTTGGCGGTGACCTTGCACGCGAACTCGTCCGGGATATGCCAGTCGAACTCGACAGCATGAGCCTCGACATGGCCGTTTCGACAATTTCGGGCATTATGATCATCGGGCAGCCCACATCTGAAAATGGATCACCAGAGCCAAACGATGCAGTTGAATATCTGTGTGAATACGATTCCGTCCGAGCGTTTGTGGAAGCTGGCGGGACGATCGACATTCGAATGCTCGGCAAACCATTCTTTATACTTCCTACCTGCGAGGCCCCTTAATGCGCATTACCTGCCCCCTCTGTGGCCCCCGTGATCGGCGTGAGTTTTATTACTATGGCACCGATGACTATCTGATGCGGCCAGCGGTGGAGGATGCGGTGGGGTGGGATAACCATTTGCATTTGCGGGATAATCCGGCGGGGGAGACGCGGGATTTGTGGTATCACGAACTGGGCTGCGCGCAGTGGCTGTGTGTCACGCGCAATACGGTGACGCATGATGTGCTGGCTGTGGCGTTGGTGGCGGCATGAGGGTTGATGGCAAGGGTTTGGTTGACCGCAATACGCCCGTGCGGTTCCGCTTTGACGGGCGGGAGTATGCTGGGTTTCAGGGCGATACGCTCGCCTCGGCGCTGCTGGCTAATGATGTCAAACTTGTGGGGCGCAGTTTCAAGTACCACCGCCCACGCGGCATTCTGACGGCGGGGTCGGAAGAGCCGAATGCGATGGTGGAAATTCTGGAGGGCACGCAGCAAACGCCGAATGTGCGGGCGACGGTGCAGGAGGTCTATGCGGGCCTGACAGCGCGCAGTCAGAACCGTTGGCCCAGTTTGCGCTGGGATATGCTGAGCGTGAATGATTTGGCGGCCCCGTTTCTGAGTGCGGGGTTCTATTACAAGACCTTCATGTGGCCGCGTGCCTTTTGGGAAAAGATATATGAGCCACTGATCCGCCGCGCGGCGGGCCTTGGCAGTTTGTCGGGCCAGCATGACGATGCGCCCTATGAAAAGGCCTATGCGTTCTGCGATCTGCTGGTGATTGGCGCGGGGCCTGCGGGATTGATGGCGGCTTTGACGGCGGCGCGGGCGGGGGCGGATGTGATCCTCGCGGACGAAAGCGCGCGGATGGGCGGGCGGTTGTTGGGTGAGACGATGACGCTGGAGGGGTTAAGCGGTGTAGCGTGGGTGGACGGGGTTCTGGCGGAACTGGGCCAGATGCCGAACGTGCGGCTGATGACGCGCACGACGATAACGGGGGCCTATGACCACGGCACCTTTGGCGCGCTGGAGCGGGTCGGCCTGCATGTGGGCGCGCAGGACCACCTGCCGCGTGAGTGTTTCTGGCGGATCGTGGCCAAGCGCAGCATTCTGTGTGCGGGGGCGTTGGAGCGGTCAATCGCGTTTGAAAATAACGACCGGCCGGGAATCATGATGGCGTCGGCAGTGCGCACCTATCTGAACCGCTATGGCGTTGCCCCGGGCAAGCGGGTGACGGTGTTTGCGAATAACGATGATGCGCGGCGCACGGCACGCGATCTGGCGGCGGCGGGAGTGGTGATTGCGGCGGTGATCGACAGCCGGGAAGATGCGTCAGTTGATGAGGCGTTTCCGGTGCATACGGGGGCTGTGGTCACGGATACCAAGGGGCGGCATGGGGTGCGGTCGGTGACGGTGCAAAAGGGTGCGTCCAGTTTTCAGATCGAGACGGATTGTCTGGCGGTATCGGGCGGGTGGAACCCGATGGTACATCTGACGTGTCATATGAACGGACCTCCGACGTGGCATGAGGGGCTTGCGGCGTTTGTGCCGACACCGGGCAGCATTCCGGGGATGGATGTTGCGGGGGCGGCGAATGGTGAATTTTCAACCAAATCCTGTCTGGAAGCGGGCATTAGAACGGCTAAACTTGCACTTATCGAACTTGGTTTGAAATCGGGTAAGGTGAGCATCCCTGATACCGAAGATGCGGCCTATAATCTGACGCCCCTGTGGCAAGTGCCGCATAAATCGCGCGCATGGCTGGATTTTGCCAATGATGTGACGGTCAAGGATGTGGCCCTGTCGGCGCAAGAAGGCTTCAAATCCGTTGAGCATATGAAGCGATATACGACGCAAGGCATGGCGCCGGATCAGGGCAAGAATTCCAATGTGGTGGCGCTCGCCGTGCTGGCTGATGCCACGGGGCGTGGCATTCCTGAAACCGGCACAACCATCTTTCGCCCGCCCTTTACGCCTGTGTCCATCGCGGCGATGGGGGCGGGGGCCAAGGGTGCCGGCTTTGCGCCGCAGCGGTTTTTGACATCCGATCAGGCCAGCCGAGACCGGGGTGCACCGATGGTAGAGACAGGGTTGTGGTACAGGCCCAGCTATTTCCCAAAACCGGGGGAAAGCACCTGGCAGCAGGCCTGCGCGCGGGAAGTGACGATGGTGCGCACGGCAGTGGGGGTGGCGGATGTGTCAAC
>JANNBG010000544.1:0-1607 GCA_031385205.1 Rhodobacterales bacterium | reverse complement strand
GTCCGAGCGGCTGTTACAGAATTCGGCTGAAGGGGCGGGCTTTATCGGCATCGCGGTGGCGCTGATGGGGCGAAATCACCCGTTGGGCGTGCTGTTGGCGGCGATCCTGTTCGGGTTCCTGTATCAGGGCGGCGCGGCGCTGGGATTGAACACAACGATCCCGATCGAATTGCGAACCGTGGTGCAGGGTCTGGTGATCCTGTTCACCGGGGCGTTGGACATGATGGTGCGGATGATGCTGGGCTGGTTTTTCCGGCCCAGGGGTGCGCCCGTGAAAGGAGCCGCATGATGGATTACGCAACCCTTCTTCAGGTGCTGGATTCGACGATCCGGTTGGCCATTCCGCTGCTTTTCGCCTGTCTGGCGGGCCTGTATTCCGAACGCGCAGGGATTTTCGACATCGGGCTGGAGGGTAAGATGCTGATGGCCGCCATGGCATCGGGGGCTGTGGCGTTTCTGACCGGGCATGTCTGGCTGGGGCTGTTGGCGGGCATCGGCGCGTCATTGGTGTTTGCAGCGCTGCATGGCATCGCTTCCATCACCTTCCGCGGCAACCAACTGATCGCGGGCGTGGCACTCAACTTCCTCGCCTCCGGTTTCACTGTGCTGATCGCACAACGCCTGTTTGGGCAGGGCGGGCGCACACCCGCGCTGGCGGGCGATGCCCGGTTCAGCCCGATCACGCTGCCCTTTGCGGATGCGGTCAAGGACGTCCCCATTCTTGGTCCGCTGTATTATGAGGTCATCTCCGGCCATTCCATCCTCGTGTACATCGCCCTTGCCCTTGTGCCTGCCTCGTGGTGGCTGCTCTATCGCACGCGGTTCGGCCTGCGCCTGCGCGCCGTGGGCGAAAACCCGGCCTCGGTCGATACGGCGGGCGTCAGCGTGGTGTGCCTGCGCTTTGCCGCCGTGGGCATCACCGGCATTCTGTGCGGGCTGGCGGGCGCTTATATGGCCACGGCCCTGCAAGCAGGTTTCGGGCGCGAGATGACGGCGGGGCGCGGGTATATCGCGCTGGCGGCCCTGATCTTTGCCAAATGGCGGCCATGGGCGGCGCTGTGGGCAACCTTGCTGTTCGGGTTCTTTCAGGCGCTGGCCCTGCGCCCTGATGTGGTGGAAAACGTTCTGTCCTTTAAGGTGCCCGTGCCCGTGCTGGACGCATTGCCCTATTTGCTGACCGTGATCGTACTGGCAGGATTTATTGGCAAGGCGGTGCCGCCAAGGGCAGGGGGCGAACCCTATGTCAAAGAACGTTGATCTGATCCGACAAAGGGCCGGGTCAGAACCCGTGCAACTTGGCCTCGTGCTCGGCTCCGGCCTTGGGCATCTGGCCAATGCCGTGGACGGCGTCGCCATTCCTTACAGTGACCTCGATGGTTTCCCGCATGCCGGGGTGTCCGGCCACAACCCCAATCTGCACATCGGTGATCTGGAAGGTGTGCGCGTCGCCGTCTTTGGCGGTCGGGCACATTACTACGAATCCGGCAACCCGGCCGCCATGCGCCCCGCCCTCGAAACCCTCCAATCGCTGGGTACCGACAGCCTGATCCTGACCAATGCCGCAGGTTCCCTGAACCCCGCTATCCAGCCAGGCGATCTGATGCTGC
>JANNBG010000536.1:0-2200 GCA_031385205.1 Rhodobacterales bacterium | reverse complement strand
CGCTGGACTGCGTGCAGGGGGTGGCGGGGTTTGCTGTGGCGGGGGGTGGCTTTCAGGTGTGGCTAGGGGATGTGGCGGTGGGCCCGTGGTGTGTGGGGCAGATCGTGGCGGGGCAACGGTTGACGATAGCGCCGGGGCGCTGGGGGCGGTGGGCGTATCTGGCGTTCAAGGGGGGCATGGCGGCCAAGGAGTGGCTGGGGTCAGTGGCGACACATGCGCAATCGGGCTTGGGCGGTGGGACGGTGGCTGTGGGCGATGATCTGCGTGTGCCGGACAGTGAGGCCCGTGCGCGCGCCATGCCTTGCCCGGTTTGGGCACGCGTGCGGCGCCGGGTAAGGGTTGTGATGGGGCCGCAGCAGCAGTTTTTTGATACAGCCGAGTTGGCCACGTTTGGCACAGCGGCCTTTCGGCTGACGGATGCAGCAGACCGCATGGGCGTGCGGTTGGCGGGGCCGGCCTTGGTGCCGATGGTGCCATTGGATATGCCGTCACAGGCGATTGTGCGTGGGTCGGTGCAGGTGGCGGGGGATGGAGTGGCGACGGTGCTGATGGCTGACCATCAGACGACGGGGGGATACCCGAAGATTGCGACGATACTCTCCTGCGATACGGATGGTTTTGCGCAATTGCGGGCACATGATGTGGTGCGGTTTCGCGCGGTGACACCGGGTGACGCGATTTCAGCAGCGCGTTTGCAGCAGATGATGGAAAAGCAGTATTTGCAGGCGCTGGGGCAGAACATGGCGACGGCGTCAGGCCGCGACGGCAGGATGCGATCATAACCGCTTTTGCGGATGCCGGGTTGTATCTTTGGGCTGCGGATGGTTTGGTTCGGTTATCAATTTAAACATTTTTCAGCATTGCATCATAGAGGAGGCTGATATGGCCCTGATATCCGGCACGCCACTGTCCGAACTTTTGCAGGGCACTGCGGGTGGCGATACACTGCGCGGTTTGGGCGGCAGTGATACGCTTTTGGGTCTTGAGGGACAAGATCAACTGCTGGGCGGTAACGGCGATGATTTTCTGTATGGCGGGGAGGGCAAAGACACGCTGTTTGGCGGGTTGGGTGAGGATTTCTTTTACGGTGGATCAGGCACCGATGCGGTATATTATTCATTTGCGTTGGGGCCTGTGCAGATCAACCTGGCCATGCCGTCAGCGTCTGGCGGGGTAGCGCTGGGAGATGTGTTCCTGTCAATCGAACGATTCAGTCTGACTGACTTTGACGATCTTTTCGTTGGGGGCACGCAATCTGACTCTGTGTTTGGCGGCCGTGGCAAAGACACGCTGATAGGTGGTGCGGGTAACGATCTTTTGGTGTTGCTCGATGACGACGGTCTGTTGGATGGGGGTGACGGCAACGATAGCCTTGATGGTGGGCGTCTGCTGGATGGGGGCGCAGGCAATGACCGGCTGCGAAGTGGGTTTGTGTCGGCGACATTGCGTGGTGGGGCGGGCAACGATGTCCTGCAGGGCATATTTGGTGACGATTTGCTGTTTGGCGGTGCGGGCCGTGACCGCATGTTTGGCAATGTCGGCATCGATACGGTGTCATATGAGGATGCAGACGCGGCAGTCGTCGTGAATGTTGATCACCCGGCGCTGTCACGCGGTGATGCTGCCGGCGATACGTTCAACAATATCGAAGTACTGATCCTCAGCAATTTTGGCGATAAACTGGTCGCAGGGCAGTTGAACGCGACAGTTTTTGGCGGGGGTGGCAGCGACAGCCTGTTCGGCGGGGCAACGTCTGATAACCTGTCCGGCGATGCAGGCAGCGACTGGATTTATGGGGGTGATGGCGACGACTGCGTGTTTGGTCGCACGGGCTTTGACCATGTTTTCGGCGGGGCGGGGGATGACACGTTATTTGGCGGGGCCGAGGTGGCACCTGATGCGTTTCCGCAGGCTTTCGGCGTGGCCTTTGGTGGTGCAGGCGATGACAGTATCTTTGGCAGCAATATCCGGGATTTACTGGCTGGTGGTGGCGATGCCGACAGTGTCTTCGGTGCGGCAGGGGATGATACGCTGCTGGGAGATGCGGGCGATGACACGCTGGTGGGCGGGGTGGGCGATGACGTGCTGAACGGGGGCAGCGGGGCGGACCGCATTCATGGCGGGGCGGGGTTCGATACGCTGCGTTATGGCACGACGGTCACTTATCACGCGGCGATCCCGGCGCTGCACACGGGCGATG
>JANNBG010000487.1:0-2828 GCA_031385205.1 Rhodobacterales bacterium | reverse complement strand
GACTTCACGGCAAACATCAAAGATGTGACCATTTGCCCACCAAAGACTCTATGCCGCGCGACCCGGATAGGATACCTCGTCATCAGCAACAATAAAGGCCAACTGACCTTGACCCTCCACACAGTGACCGACGGTTCCAAGTCCGCCCGCGAATGGGTGCAGGTTTTGGCAAAGTATCGCGACCCCAACACATGGCGCTCTGTTTGGGAACTTGGTGTCACATTGACTGTCTATCTCGGCATCTGGGCCTTGGCCCTGCTCGCCCTTCAAGTGCATTGGACGCTGTCTTTGCTGATCGCCGCCTGCAACGGTCCCTTCATCGTGCGCCTGTTCGCCATCCAGCACGACTGCGGCCATGCCGCCTATTTCCGCAACCGCCGTGTCAACGACTGGGTCGGCCGCGCGCTTGGTGTGCTGACCCTCACCCCCTATGATGTCTGGCGCAGGCAGCATTCCGTGCATCACGCCGCCTCTGGCAACCTCGACCGTCGCGGCATCGGCGATGTGATGACCCTGACCGTCACCGAATACAAATCCCGCACCTGGCGTGGACGGCTCGCCTACCGTTTGTACAGGCATCCGGTGGTCATGTTCGGCCTCGGCCCGGCCTATCTGTTCCTGCTGACCAACCGCCTGCCATTCGGCCTGATGAATGCCGGTGCAGGATATTGGGTGTCATCCATGGGCACCAACCTCAGCGCACTTGCCATCCTGACCTCTCTGTATCTTTTCGGTGGCTGGACGGCCATCTTTGCGATCTGGCTGCCCACCATCATCGTCGGGGCCACCATCGGCGTCTGGCTGTTTTATGTGCAGCACCAGTTTGAAGAGGCGAACTGGTACCGCGAGGAAGACTGGCAAATCCATGATGCTGCCCTGCATGGGTCATCGCATTATGTGCTGCCCCGCCCCCTGCAATGGGTCACCGCCAACCTTGGCATGCACCATGTGCACCACCTGTACAGCCGCATCCCGTTCTATCGCCTGCCCGAAGTTTTGCGTGACTTCCCGCCTTTGGCTGCAGCCCAGCGCATGACAATCCGTGACAGCCTGATTAACGTGCGCCTGCATCTGTGGGACGAAGGCCAGCGGCGGTTGCTGACATGGAAACAGGCTCGGGCGTTGCGGGCCTAAGCTTGCAACGCAGCACAGTAGCCCGATCAGGCCCGCCGCAGCCGGATCACCACATCCACATTGGCAATCATCATGCCCTCCGGCGCAACTGGCAGCCCGGTAATCAGCAGCGTATCCGCAGGCGCATCCGTCAGGGTTGATGTCTCTTCCCAATAGTAATGCGGATGGTCATCCACCCGCGTGTCAAAATAGCTTTTTGACCCATCCACCACCACTTCGTTCATCAAACCCGCCTCGCAGAACGCCCGCAGCGTGTTGTAAACCGTGGCCAGACTTACCTTGTCATCCGACTGCAAAGACAGCGCATGCAAACTTTCCGCCGTCACATGCCGGTTCTGCCCATCGCCCACCAACAGACCCGCCAGCGTCAGCCGTTGCCGCGTGGGCCGCAGCCCCCCGCGCATCAACCAGTCCGCCCCGCGTTCCATCGCCGTCATACCGTCGCCTTTTCTGCCTTCGACATGATCGATATAGTCCGCATCCCCCCCGCATTCAAATCTTTTCGTCCCGGCCCAGCCCTGCAAACCCCCGCCCCAACGCCCCCCACGTCATCGTTGTCAACACCAAAGTCCCCAAACCCGCCGCCCAAAACGGCAAGACCAGCGCCACATCCCGCGATGTGCACTTCGATAAAGGCATGTATAAAGAAAAAGGGCGCCTTATCGGCGCCCAGTCTCAGTTTCTCTTTTCGCTCCGAATGGCCACTGGCGACGGGATCCACCTTTTCATCCGACACGCTTGGGAAGCCCACCTCAGCTTTGGCTTCACCATTAGCGCCGACGGGTCGTCGTAACCGTAACCGTCTTTGCTGGCGAAATGAACGTTGAAGGCTTGCGAAAGCTGTAGCTTTCCGAGCGGGTGGTCGATGTCTTGCTCATGATGTGTTCCTTTGGTTGAGCAGCTTCATGTCCCTTTGGTCTGGACAATTACAGCTATATCAAACCCAGACGGGACTTTCGGGAAGTCTTCCGGACGTATTTCACTGGCTTTCTAGAGAAAATCTGGTCAAAATCTCCTGTCCAGAATCTGACCAGAAATTTTCTACCTAAATCGCGATGGATGTGCTGAAATGCATACACAACTAACCGTCGCAAGCAAAAAGGGGCGCAATGCGATATAGGAAACTCATGTGTTGCCAGTTCGCCAGATGACGCGACTTTCTAGGAGAACATAAATGAATCATACAAATGCCAGCCGACTTCGATGTGTCTTCGTAGCTGCAGCAATCAGAGAAATGTCCATTGACATGAAAGAATTGGGTCTCAGTGGACGTGAAACGTCGGAGTTGCTTGGTATGGCCAACGCAACGTTCAACACCTTTATGTCGCAAAACAGCCCAACAACTCGCCACCACAAGAATACCATTAACCTCATCAAAGCAGGGATGTTCTGGTCACCAAACACCAAAGATGCACTCGAAAAAGTTGCAAACTACGGCGTTTTGCTTCGTCACGGGCAAGTAGCTGCGCAGTTTCGAATTGCAGCGGGCCCCACGCTGGGACCGGATCAAACGTTATCGCAAAATCTCGAAGAATGCAGGACTCGGTCACGTCTGGACGCACGGAGAGTTGATCAAAAAAAGTAAGCCCAGTTCGCTAAGAATACGGCTTCTGCTGCGCGCATGACATTATTGGTGTGCTGCATCAACATGATAGCCTGCCACTGTCTGGTTCCATTTTACCCCCCACCCCCTC
>JANNBG010000440.1:0-4535 GCA_031385205.1 Rhodobacterales bacterium | reverse complement strand
CCAGCCGGTCGATCCGCACGACCACCAGCGTGTCTCCCTTGGCGACGCGTTCCAGCACGCGCGCCAGTACCGGCCGCGCACGATTGCCGCCCGAGGCCTGTTCCTCATGGATCTCGGCGCAGCCAGCAGATTTCAGGGCCTGCGACTGGGGCAGGGGGGTCTGATCCTCGGTCGATACGCGAGCATAACCGATGAGTAGCATCAAAACGGTCTTTTTGCAGTTTCATGTATCGCTACTAAACGACCGTTTGTAAACAGATGCAAGGGCGCAAGCCGTGGTGCGACTGCTCTGAAACCCCTTGGTTTCCACACAAAGAACGCAACCTGAGAAAGTTCGCGGTGATCGCGAGCGTGTGCCATATATAGCGAGTGAGTGGAGTTCGAGAAAAGCCTTGGGTAGTTTGCATAATGCGGGTATTTTGTACATATGAAGCTACATCACACTGTTTTGCATGATGATCTTGACTGTCTCCCCCGCGATGCCGCGGAGGTCGAACCGGTGTCTGAAGACGATCTGTGGTTTTTGCCCGGCCCGATGGACATGGAACCGGATTATCTGCCGCCCGGCCCAAGGGCGCAGGTCAATGAAACCACGGTCGTTACGGATTGGGCACGGGCCGAAGCGGGCTGTGCGGCCCGCCTTGGGCGGGTGGCTGGACGGCTCGGCGCATTGGACGACCGGTTGGGCCGCAGCCCGGAGGGGTGGCGGCATCGGCTCGCCTTGATCGAGGCGGCAGCGCTCAGCTGGTTAGTGGGCGACAGGGTCGGCTCTGACCGTTTGGCGCTGTGGATGGCTTTGCGTCTGTCAGGTGTGCAAGACGATGCCGGCGGGCTTGCCCGTGTGGGTTGGGCTGTCCGGCGCCTAACGAGTGGCCCTGGCCCCGAGGCCGATCTGGCCGCATTCCTTGACCGCCGAGACCCCGAGACGATCACCGAGGATGCCGAGCCTTTCGCTGATCGCGCAGGCAGCTGGCTCGATCGGATGGGGGCCGCGCGCGACTTGCATCCGATTACCCGAGCCTGCATGGGGTTCCATCTGTGGAGCCTCGCGGGCCTTGGCCAGCACGGCGACCGGTTGGAAGCGGCCGTCACCGCGGGACGCATCGCGGCGAATGAGGGGAAGGCGGCGGTCTTCGCGCCCCTGGCCATGGGTGGAACAGGGGGGTTGCGCGCCGGTGGCACGACCCCCGAGCGGCTGGTGCGATGGCTTGACAGTATGGAGAATGGCATCTTGACCGCGATGCGCCATCTGGACGATATCGAAGCTTGGTCAGCGCGGGCGCAAGCCCTGATGGCCCCGCTCTCCGGCAAGACAGCGCCAGCCTTGTGCCGCGCACTGACCGAGTGGCCGTTGGTCTCCGCGCCGATGGCCGAGGCCCTGACCGGCGCCAGTCGGGCGGCGGTTCAGCGCAACCTGGGCTGGATTGAAGGAAAGGGTCTGATCCGGGAGGTGACGGGGCGGGGACGGTTTCGAATGTGGCGCGCCGTCAAATGAAGCAGCAGACGGAACAAATTCTATCATCCCGCAGTTCGTCCGCATCCTACTCCTATCTCGGACTGCCTGACCCCAGATAGTTGGACGGTCCCACTCGATGCCGATACCGGCCGCAGGCTGCTGGGGGACGCTGCAAATCTGTGTGATCTTCACACGGAATGGCTGGCTGGACCACCGAAAACGCGACAAGTGGGCAGGTTCTCTTCCGTGGAAAGGAAAATCCTGTCTCAGGTCGATTTGAACAACAGAACTCGGTGAACTTGCAGCCTTTGCGACCCAAATCGCTAACTGGGCAATGTCGAAAGCTTGCCTGACAATTTACTGCGGTCTTTGCCGATCATCAGCACGCTGCTGTCGGGCGCGAAAAGCGCTGACAATGGTAACATGGCAGCCCCGATAGGCGACGCATCTGGCCCGAACTGGCCCGAGACGATGGCAGGTTCAATGATACCAATCGCGCTCATCAGTTTGAACTGCGCCTGCACCCGACTGTGCAGTTCGGTGTGGATCGAGCGGGGCAGGATGCTGTCCAGCACGATGGCTTCGATGTCGATCACCGCCGTTATTGCAATGATCGCCTCAGCCAACGCGTTGGCGCAATCGTCAATCCATTCATATAACGGCACGTGGGCACCGGGGGGCACCGGATCCAATTCCCGGACACGGGTAATCTCGATTCCGCGGGATTTCAGATGGTTGACCAGCACATAGATCGAAGCGCGATGCAGTAGGCTTTGATAGCGGCCAGTATGCGGGGCCACTGAGTCGAGCTTTGACGGCGACACTGGCAGAGGGCCAAGGGCGGCGCTGTTGCCATGCGGACCAGTGTTGATCTTGCCGCCCTGCACCAACCCACCACCGACGAAGGTGTCGATGGAAATGTGCATGAAATCACCAAAGCGGCGACCGGTGCCTTGGAGCAGTTCTGCCAAAGCCGCCGATGTGGCATCATTTTCCACAAACACCGGGGTTTGCGGGGGGATGGCGAAAAATGTTGTCAGTTCAATCGCGTCCCATCGCGCGCCCAGATCGTCGGGAAAGCCTAACTCATCACTCCACCCGCCGAGGAAATACGGCGACGCGATGCCGAGGCCGACTATTGTGGCGTCGCCCAGACTGTTCACGATCTGATTGAAGTTATCCAGGACGGCATTGCCTGCCTTTCGGACGAAATCGGGGTCGGGGTAGCGGTATTCATGGGATTCCCGGGCCCTGATTTCGCCTGCGAAATCGACCAGAACCGCCTCAAGCGCGCGGCGGCCGACTTTGATACCGACGCTATAGACCCGTTCAGGGGTCAGGCGGTACAGAATCGACGGGGTGCCGCGTTGGCCGAACCTTTTTCCAACTTGCTTGACAAAACCAGATGCTTCCAGCCCATCGACGATCACTGCGACGGCGGCGGGCGTCAGATTGGCGGTGCGGGCAAGGTCGGACTTTGATGCCTCTTTCATACGCCGCAGCGCATCCAGCACAAACCGTTCATTGTAACGGCGCATCTGACTGGAATTGCTACCTTTTCCGAACAAACCAATCATCCTTGTTTTAGGAATATCAAACGCTTCTTTCAGGCTCGACCGTAGCTTCGCACCTCAGCGCTGCGATCAGCCTTTGAACTGACATTGCCCGGCGGGGGGGCAAAAGTCAAATTTGCAGTTGCTTTCTGATTTTCTTTCTTATAGCAAATTGAAAAAAGAAATACCTCTGGGAGGAGTTATCTCGCACATGCCCGAAGAAGCGAAACCGGCTGAATTCGCGGTTGCCAATCCTACAGCAACCATTGCTTTGGACGGTGTTTCCAAGGTGTTCGGCGGCACTGTCGCGCTTCGGGATGCGTCGTTTGCGTTGCGGCGCGGCGAAGTATTGGCTCTGCTGGGCGAGAACGGCGCTGGCAAAAGCACATGTGTCAAGCTGTTCGCGGGGGTATATCAGCCCACATCCGGTCGCATCCTGATCGACGGGGAGCCGGTCAGTTTTGCGTCGCCACAGGCGTCGCAGGATGCCGGCGTTGCTGTCATGCACCAGCACCCGGGGTTGTTTCCTGACCTGAACCTTGCCGAAAACGTGTTCATGGGGCACATGCCGCGCCTCGCATCAGGTGCAATTGACCGCAGCACGATGCGGGATCGGACGCGCGAATTGCTGACCTCGGTTGGGCTTGACGCTAACCCGGATCAGGTTTTGGCGGGTCTGCGGACCTCGGAACAGCAACTGGTCGAAATCGCCCGCGCCCTGTCGCGCGACTCGCGCGTTCTGATCATGGACGAACCCACCGCCGCCCTGTCACAGCGCGAAGTTGTGCGCCTGTTTTCCGTCGTCGATAACTTACGCGACCGGGGCGTGGCGATGATGTTTGTCGGACACCGGATGGACGAAATCTTTGGCGTCGCCGACCGGATTGCTGTGCTGCGCGACGGCCATCTGATCGGGGTCGAGGCTGCCGCCGATCTGTCCCGCGACCGGGCCATTCAAATGATGGTGGGCCGCGAGTTGTCGGGCCTGTATCCGCGCAACACCACCACCCCGGGTGCTACGGTGCTGGAATTGCAGGACTTCAGCCGCGCGGGCGAGTTTGAAGGCATCAACCTGACCGTCCGCGCCGGAGAGATCGTGGGGCTTGGCGGCCTTGTCGGATCGGGCCGCACCGAAATTGCCCGCGCAATCTTTGGCGTGACCCAAGCTGACACCGGCAAGCTGTTGATCGACGGCAAGGAACGGCACTTTGCCAATGCCGATGCCGCGATGGCCGCGGGCGTGGGCTATGTGTCCGAGGACCGTTTGGGCCAAAGTCTGGTGATGGAATTTCCGATCCTGACCAATGCCGCCCTCACGGTATTGGACGAGACCGCGATACGGGGGTTTTCCAGCCGGGCCAAGGCTTTGGCGCTGGTCGCCCCGCATCTGGACCGCCTTAGCCTGCGGTTTCGCAGCTATGACCAGCCGATAAGCACCTTGTCGGGTGGCAATCAGCAAAAGGTGGTGCTGGCCAAATGGCTGGCCACAGACCCGCGATTGCTGATCCTCGATGAACCGACCCAAG
>JANNBG010000430.1:0-6225 GCA_031385205.1 Rhodobacterales bacterium | reverse complement strand
GTACTGATGGACCGGGTGCCACTGGACAGCCAGCAGGCCTTTATCACGATGGTGCAGACAACGGCGGACGGGCCGCTGACCGAGCTGGTGGAGCCCTTTGCGGACAATCGGGTGATGCAGCAGCGGCTGGCACGCGAAGGGGCGGCATCAGTCCTTTATCATGTGGGCTACCGGGTTGGGGCGTTCGATGCGCAGTTCCGGGCGATGCGGGGCGAGGGCTGGTTACCGCTGACACAACCGTTTGAAGGCATGACGCAAGGATGCCGGGCGAGCCATCTGTATCATCCATCCTTTGGCATCGTGGAAATTCTGGAGGCGGCGCCATGACGCTGGCCTTGCAGCAGATCAGGGTGCCCTTGCGGGCGGCAATGGCGGTGCCGCTGGACCAAGTGGAGCGCACGCATGGTGCGGCCCCGCGGGCGGCGCGGATGTACACGCGGTTCTTTGGGCAAGAGACGGTCTGGCTGCATCCGGCACCACATGTGGCGATGCTGGGCGAGGCGCTGGGGCGGCTGTTGGACGACAGGCCAGACCTGCGGGATGTGGCGGGGATCGGGCTGTATGCCAAGACGCAGACGCATAACACGCCAGCAGATCAGGATTGGCTGCGGGGGTTGTTTGCATCGCTGGGCCTGCACCTGTGGGATGTGGCAACAGTGTCGATGACGAATTGCGCCTCGGCTTTGGCGGCGCTGCATCTGTATGGGCATCAGGCGCGGCCGGTTTTGGTGCTGGCGGGGGAAAAGGCGTTTCACCCGTTTGGCAACCGGTTGTCGGTGGGTCTTTTGGGCGAAGCACCTGTGGTGGCGCTGTTTGACGGACAGGCGGGCGGGCGGCGGATCATGTCCAGCCATGTACAGCATCTGGCCCGGTTCTACCGGAACCCGGATGACATGGCGGAGGCGGACAAACGGGCGATGCAGGCGGATTTTGAGCCGGGCTTTGTGGCGTTTCTGGCGGCGGTCCGGACGGGCGACCCGGACTTTTTCGCAAGCGCCCCGGTGGTGGTTCCGTACAACCTGAACCTGCCTTTGGTGCAGCGCGTTCTGCGGGCGGCAGGCCTGGGTGATCAGGTGATTGCGGGCCACAGCGGGTGCGGCGGGCATGCGTTTTGTTCGGACCCGTTTCTGAACCTTGCGCATCTGTCGGCACCTGCGCACCGCCCGATCTTGCTGCTGACGGCAGGCATGGGGGTGACCTATGCGGCGCTGTGCCTTGCAGCACCAGACGACGACCCAATCCGAGACCCTTTCAACCTTGCCAAAATGGAGAGACCCCGTGGGCCAAAATCATCTGATCACCCTGAAAGACGCGTTGAGTGAAGTGCTGGAACGCCCGGTGGCGGACCTGACACCGGATATGCAGATCGACCGGGCGTTTGACCTGGACTCGGTGATGTTCGTGCAGTTTCTGCTGGCGGTCGAAGACCGTGTGCCGGGCCTGCGGTTTGACCCGGAGGTGCTGGCCGAGGCATCGTTCAACAATGTGGCGTCGCTGCTGGCCTTTCTGGATGGCCTCGCGACCCAGGCTGCGGTGGCCTGACATGTGGGAAAGCCGCCGCATGAACACATATTGGAGCGAGGTGCGGGGCTTGCCGCCTGCGGCATCATTGCAAGTGCTGGGGCGGTTTGCCCTAGGCCGGAATTGCCACATTGCGGCGGGCGGCATTGTTCTGCGCGCGGCGGGTGACCGCGAAACGCCGGTGTTTGACCGGTTTGGCCAGCCGGTGACGGTGTCGCGCATTTTGCCGCGCGACAGGGCGATTGCGGCGCTGGGGATCGAGATGCTGGAGGTGGCGCAGGGCGATGTGGGTGCTGCGTCACCAGCGGGGGACCGGGTGGCGCTGCTGACGGATGTGGGGGCGCTGGTGTTTCGGGGTGCGTTGCTGACACGCATGCTGGGCCTTGCCTTTGCGCATCTGGAAACGCGGGAAAGCGGGGGGCAGCGCACGCTGCAACTGCCGCTGGTGAAGGCGACATTCACGGCCTGTGCAAGCCTTGCGGACCGCAATTTGCGCGAGGCGGCGCGGCATCTGGAAGGCATGCCGGGGCTTGATCTGGCGGCAGCGCATCAGGTGCTGACCGAGGCGACATCGGACGCGGCGAAACTGATGGGGGGGCATGGCTTCTTGCTGGGCAGCCTCAATTCAATTGAAACGCTGTCATTGCTGATCGGGGGTCTGTTTGCGCCTGCGGCGGAAAGGTTGGTGGCGGCCTAAGGATTTGATCCTGTCGCGGACCTTGCCCCTTTGACGGCTGCTCCTCCCCAGCGTCGGGGGCAAGGCTTCCATTCACGTCACCCTGCAATGAACGAAAGAATGCCGATGTTTGACCAGCATCCCGAAGGGGCAGATGTGCAGCACTGCACGCCCGATATCACCACGCGCGCGGCAACGGCGGTCGAGGTTGCGGGCCTGCGCCCGTGGCTGGTGCTGCAAGGGTTGGGCGTGCAGGCGGCGGATGTGGTGGTGTTTGCGGATGGCACGACGCGGCATGCGCCGGAAACGGTGGTGGCCTATCATACGCTGACGAAAGGTCTGCCTGCGGGGTTTGGCCTGTTGTACCTGCATTGCGGGGTGCAGGCGTTGTGTCTGGACCCGCTGTTGCCAAGCCTGTTGTTTCTGACGGGGCACCAAGGCCCGGTGCATGCCTTGCGCCGTGGGCGGGATGCGATGGCAGCACAGGGTTTATCATGCGCCGAGGCGGAATTTCTGCTGGCCATGACGCCACCGGGGGGCTGCACGCTGGTCATTGATGACCGCCAGTTGCGGATTGCAGCCCCGGGCATGGCACGGGCGGCCCGGGTCATCCTTTCCCTTTTTCGCCGTGCGATGACGGCAGCGCAGCCCAAGGAGCACCTTGTCCATGACCACGATTGAACCTGACCACCTGCTGGGACGCCCGGCAGATCGACCATCGCCCGTGTTGTGGCGCATTTTGCGGCTGGCAGTGCCATTGATGGTGGGCACGCTGGTGGCGGCGGGATTGCAAGTGTTGAAAACGGCAATCCTGACGCATCATGGCGATACGGCGGCGTTATTCACGCTGGCACAGGTGCAGCCTGCATTCATCTTTATGCTGGCGTGTCTGGAATCACTGGCGATTGCCAATCAGGTGTTCAGTTCGAAATCGGTGACGAATTGGCCGAAGGGCGATGTGCTGCGGGCGACGCGTGCGTTTACGGTGATCGGGCTGGTGCTGACGGCGGTGTTGGCGGGCGGGTTCTTTGCGGCGGGGCCGTTGCTGGCAGGCTGGTGGCCGGGGGGCACAGTACTGCTGCCACAGATGGCGCTGTTTGTGGCATCCATGGCGCCGTTTCTGCTGTTCGAGCTGCGCAACGGGGCGTTGCGGGGGCAGGGGCGCACGGGGCAGGCGCTGGCGGCGTTTGGTGTGTTGATCGTGGCGGATGCGGTGGTCACATGGGTGGCTGTGACGCAGTACGACCTTGGGTTCAACGCGGTGCTGGTGGGCAATGCAGCGGGGCCGCTGGTGGCCTTGCCGGTGGTGGTCTGGATGCTGCGGCGCGAGATTGGCACGGCGGTGCGGGGGCCTGTTGCAGCATTCCGCAAGCATATGATCGGCATGGTGATCGGGGTGGCAGGGCCGGTGTTTGCGTCGATGTTTGCGGGGTCAGCGTCGGCTGCGGTGATCTTTCCGGCGATGGCGGCACTGGGGGCGGATGTATCATCAGCCTTTCTGATCGTGGTACGCATCCGCATTTTCTTTATCATCCCGGCGGTGGCGATGGGGTCGGCGATTGCCATTCTGATCAATCAGTTGCCAGAGCGGGGCTTTGCTGCGGAAAAGCGGGCTGTGCTGTTGTCAGGCGTGGCGATGGTGCTGGTCTTGTACGCGCTGGCAACGGTGGGGGCCTATGCGGGGCGGTTCTGGCTGGTGGCGCAGATTGTGCCGGTGGACAATGCGGGGTTGTCGGTGGCGACGATTGCGCTGATCGATCGGTTGATCGCGACGTTCTATCTGATTGCAGTGTTCACGATGCTGCAGGTGATCCTGGAACATCTGGGTCTGGGGGTGCGGGTTCTGCTGGTGACAGTGGTGTCCGAGGTGGCGACGATTGTTTTGTGCCTGCAGGCGTTGCCGCAGGGGTTGCCGGGGCTGGTCTGGGTGATGAACGGCGTGGCGGTAGCGACGTTTGCGGTGCTGGCGGTGGTGTTTGTCATGGCGGGGCGCGGTTTGGGCCGGGCTGTGGGTGACCGCGATGCTGTATGAAGTGGCGTATCCGGCACTGTATCTGGGGGCCAAGACGCACCAGACCTTGCGGCGCACGCGGGCGATGCTGGGGATCGGGCCGCGCGATATGCAGCGGGTGATCTATAGCCCGGACAGTTTTTACCGGGTGACATGCTGGCGGCTGCGCAAGCTGGACGTGGAAATGATGATGCGGCTGGCACCGATGCGGGCAGCGCGGTTGTCGGTGGAGCGGTTTGAACGGACGCGGCGCATGGCCCCGCGCATGGCCGTGGAGGCAGGGGTGCAAACACCGGTGGAGGTGTTGCGCTGGCGGGGAAAGCGGGTGGTGGTGCGGCGGTTTGGTCCGGTGGATGGGCCAAGGATTCTGGCGCTGCATGGCTGGAACGGGCGGGCGTCCATGCTGCGGCGGCTGGCCGAGGCGCTGGCGGCAGAAGGGTTTCAGGTGCTGGTGCCGGATTTGCCGGGGCATGGCGACAGTGAGGGCAGCCGGTATTCGTTCTATGACCTTGGCCAGGCGGTGGCGGACCTGTTTGGCGATGTGCCGCTGGCGGCGGTGATCGGGCATTCGGCAGGCGGGTTGATTGCGGCAATTGCGCTGGACCGGGGATTGCCCGCGCGCACGTTTATCCCGGTGGGATCGCCGATGTCACTGGCGAGCCTGTTGCGGGCCTATGTGGATATCACGCAGATGCCGGTGCGGTCTTTGCCGTTCATCGAACGCTATTACGCGCGGCGCTATGGCACGCATCCGGGGGCGGTGGGGCCGGAATTGATTGCTTCACTGACGGCACGCACATTGGTGGTGCATGAACAATCGGATTGGCAGGTGGGGCCGGAAAACGCGCATGCGATTGTGGCGGCGGCGCGGGATGGGCAGTTGTTGATGACAACGGGCTGCACGCATTTAAGCGTGGTGAATGCAGGCCATGTGCACCGGGCGATGGTTAATTTCATCCGTGGAGGCGCGGATGCTTGAAATCCTGGATATGGCGGTGGCCTTGCCTGCCCGGCAACAGACGATGGCCGAGGCGAGTACGGACCTTGCGCTGTCGCATAAGGACAGCCGGATGTATGCGCGGTTCTTTGGGTTGCAATCCTTTGCGCATGATCCGGAAGAGCCCTTGGCGGCGATGGTGGGCGCGGCGGTTGCGGGGCTGGCGCCGGGGCAGGATGATCTGGTGGTGCATTGCCACACGTTGCTGAGTTCTGGGCCAAGCCGGATGGATACGCGTCTACCGATCCACGCTTATGCGGGGTGCGAGGCGTTCAGTGCCACGATGTGCCACTGCGCAAGTGGTGTAGCAGTGCTGGAGCTGTTGGAGCGCATGCTGGAGCCGGGGCAGACAGCGCTGGTGATTGTGGCGGACAAGGCATTTCACCCGGCGGTGCGGTTGATCCGTAATACGACGATCATGGGCGATGGGGCGGTGGCGCTGCGGGTGGGGCACAGCAAAGGGCGCTATGCGTTTGTCGGGGGGCACAGCGAACGGCGGGGGCGTTACAGCATCATCACGGGGCGGCTGGATGATGTGACGGACCCGGGGTTTGCTGCGGAATATGTGGAGCTGACGGCCGCATGCATCGAACGGGCAGTGGCGAAGGCGGGGATTGCGATTGGCGATCTGGCGCTGGTGATGCCGCATAACGTGAACCTGCCGTCGTGGGAGCAGATTGCACAGCGTCTGGGGGCGACGCGGGGGCAGATCTATCTGCAAAACGTGCCGCGCTATGGGCATACGTTCGGGGCGGACCCGTTTTTGAACCTGCATGACGCGGACCGCGCGGGGTTGCTGGCCACGGGCGACCATGTGGCGCTGGTGAGTGTGGGTCTGGGGGCCACGGCGGCCTGTGCCATCCTGCGGGTGGGTGTGCGGGCGGATATGAAGGACATGAAATCTCAACCAGAACGGAGTGTTGCATGATGAATATGGCAATGACAGACATGTTGGATCGCAAGATTGCAGAGGCCATGGAAATGGCGGGTCTGACACCGCGTCTGGTACAGGCGGCGCGG
>JANNBG010000418.1:0-1682 GCA_031385205.1 Rhodobacterales bacterium | reverse complement strand
CCGCGGAACACCCGCGTCGGAATCGAAATAACATCGCCGGGCTGCAGATCGACCTGAGCATCGTCGCCATGTTCGCCCAGATCAAAGCGCCAATGACCGCTATGGACCACAAAAACCTCGGCTGTGTCGTGGCTATGCTGCGAATTCACACAGCCCGGTGGCTGCCGCGCGCCGCCAATATTATAGCCATGCGGTTCGGCAATGTGGACGTGCTGGTCAGCGTTCTCCGACACGCCAGGGCCGATGATTGTAAAGTTTTCCTTCGCCTCTGAACCCGGCGTGCGGCAATCGATAAACGCGTTGTAACAAGGAATCAGATCTCGGTAACGCACCAACCGCCGCGACAACGCTTCAGCGGTCCAGCTTTCGATACTGGCATTATGATCGGCCATTTTTTTCCGCTTTTCCGTTGGTTTCGAACCAATTTGGCCCGCAGTACAAATAACAGTTTACGGCGATTGCATTCGAAGTCAATATTGCTGATATCGAGAGGGAAAAAATGACATTGGATAAAGCCCGCTATTGGCAAGCGATTCACAACCACCGCGACTTAGGGAAACACCACGCGGGGTTGACCGAATTGCTGTATACCGCCGATTGCAATTTTAACGTAGGCGCTCCAGTCGATCATTGCGCTGGCACAGCCGTTATCATTGAACGTTTCTGGCAACCATTGGTTCGAGCTTTTCCGGACCTTGAGCGCCGCACTGACATTTTGCTAAGCGGCCAGTTTAAAGACGGAAATTGGTTTGCGTCGTCGGGGTATTTTGTCGGTCATTTCGAAAATGATCTTTACGGGTTGAAGGCCAGCGGACGCCCGCATTTTTTGCGCTACGGTTGGTTTGACCGCGTTGTCGGCGATAAGGTCGTCGAGAGCTATGTGCTGCTGGATGTGACACGATTGATGATCGAAACTGATCAATGGCCACTGCGTCCGCAGTTGGGCGAAAACTGGTCGCCAGCTCCGGCAACGCAACATGGTATTTCCTTCGCTGTAGCGGCCCCGGCTGAATCCAACAAAAGTCTCAACTTGGTGGAAGCGATGATCGCCGGTCTGATGTCCTACGACGGAAAATCGCTTTCCAGCATGGGCATGAAGCGTTTCTGGACGCCGCAATTCCAATGGTATGGCCCAGGCGGTATTGGCAGCGCCCGCGGACATGCCGATTATGAACGTGCGCATCAAGGGCCATTTCTCAGGGCGTTTCCTGATCGCATCGGTGGCAACCATAAATGCCGGATCGGCGAAGGCGCATATGTTGCGTCCACTGGCTGGCCAAGTATCAACGCCACGCATTTGGGCGACGACTGGATCGGCATTCCGGCAACCGGGAAGCGCATAACGCAACGGATCATGGATTTCTGGCGACGCGAGGATGATATGCTCGTTGAAAACTGGGTGTTCATCGACATGGTTAATTTGATCGGCCAATTCGGCATCGACTTACTGCCCAATTATCAAGGGAAAATAACATGATCCGTGCGCAGGACTTTACCCAAGGACGGCGCTTTGGTGCGCTCGCGTTCCTTTTAGTCGCCTATTTCTTTTATGCGTGGTCGTGGAACACCGTCGATATCCTTCGCCCCTACATCAAAGAAAGCCTCGGCCTCACTGACTTGCAGGCGGGATCAGCGTATACGCTCCAATCGGTCGGCGCGATTGTCGGCGCGGTGGTGATGGG
>JANNBG010000384.1:0-3844 GCA_031385205.1 Rhodobacterales bacterium | reverse complement strand
CAGGGTCGGTGCATTGGATGCCCTTGCAGCCGAACGCCTCGGCCAGTTTTACGAAATCCGGCAGCGACTCCGACCAGCTTTGCGAATAGCGCTGGCCATGCAGCAGTTCCTGCCATTGGCGCACCATGCCAAGGCGTTCGTTGTTCAGGATAAACTGTTTGACAGGCGTGCGGAATTGCATGGCGGTGCCCATTTCCTGCATGTTCATCAGCCATGACGCATCGCCCGCCACGTTGATGACCAGCGCATCGGGGTGCGCCACCTGCACGCCGATGGAGGCAGGCAGGCCATAGCCCATGGTGCCCAGACCACCGGAGGTCATCCAGCGGTTGGGATCCTCGAACCCCAGAAACTGCGCGGCCCACATCTGGTGCTGGCCGACTTCAGTGGTGATATAGCGGTTCATGCCCTTTGTCAGCGCCTCCAGCCGTTCCAGCGCATATTGCGGTTTGATGACGGTTTTGGAGTTCTTGTAGGTCAGGCATTTGACGGCGCGCCACTCGGCAATTTTGGCCCACCACGCGGTCAGATCAGCGGTCTTTGACCCGCGCGCTTTCCATTGGCGCAGCACCTCAACCAGCACCTCGGTCACGTCGCCGACGATGGGCACGTCGACGCGCATGACCTTGTTGATGGAGGACGGGTCGATGTCGATATGCGCCTTTTTGGAACCCGGTGAGAAGTCCTTGATGCGGCCGGTGATGCGGTCATCAAACCGCGCACCGACGTTGATCATCAGATCACAGCCGTGCATCGCAAGGTTCGCCTCATACAGGCCGTGCATGCCCAGCATGCCCAGCCAGTTTGTACCGGATGCGGGGTAGGAGCCAAGACCCATCAGGGTGGAGGTGATGGGGAAGTTGGTGCCTGCGACCAGTTCACGCAGCAACTGGCTTGCCTTTGGGCCGGAGTTGATGACGCCGCCACCCGTGTAGAACAGCGGGCGTTCGGCGGTCTCCATCAATTCGACCAAGCGTGCAATCTGGTCCGCGTCGCCAACCGTTTTGGGCTGGTAATGCGAGACGCGGGCTTCTTCTTTGGTCGTATAGGTGGCGGTGGCAAACTGCACATCCTTTGGGATGTCGACCAGCACGGGGCCGGGGCGGCCCTTGCGCGCCACATGGAACGCCTGATGCAACGTTTCTGACAGTTTCGCCGTGTCCTTGACCAGCCAGTTATGTTTGGTGCAGGGGCGGGTGATGCCGACGGTATCAGCCTCCTGGAAACCATCGGTGCCGATCATGAAGGTGGGCACCTGGCCTGAGATGACGAGGATGGGGATGCTGTCCATCAGCGCATCGGTCAGGCCGGTGACGGCGTTGGTGGCACCGGGGCCGGAGGTGACGAGGGCCACGCCGACCTTGCCGGTACTGCGCGCATAGCCTTCGGCCATGTGAACGGCACCCTGTTCGTGGCGCACGAGGATGTGGCGGATGTCGTTCTGCTGAAAGATCGCATCATAGATCGGCAGCACGGCCCCGCCGGGATAGCCGAACACGACTTCGACCCCCTGATCCTTGAGCGCCTGCACCACCATGTCTGCACCGGTCATCTGACGTGTCATCATCTTCTCCATCTTTCGCGCAACAAAAAGCCCCCGGAAGTTTCCTTCGGGGGCGCATGGGAACCTGTTATGGTCAACCGTTACCGGCCCATGCGCGTGTATCCTACGAGTACAAGAATTCGGGGCATCGGCCACTCCATCACATGGTCGCAGAGAGTAGGGGGCGGTATGCCGGGCGTCAACCAGATTTGCAAATGGAAAGTGTCGCAGCGGGGCGGTCTTTTTGATGTTTTATTCTGTTTTGGGTGCAAATGCCGCAACAATCGAAAACTGTGATGGAATTCGACAGTGCGTCGGCATGGTGAGTCGCAGGCATCTGTTGTGCAACAGAGCCAGCGGATAGACAGGTTTGGCCAAAGTCTGACGGTCTGCCACAAATGGCGCAAGGATCAGAACCGGATCAGGTCAACTGTGCCGCCGATCCAGATCAGGCCAGCTTTTGCCTCGCCCGAGGCTGGGTTGAATTTCAATATGTCGACCCCGAGTGAGGTTTCCACCGTCACGCGGCCTGATGTAATGGTAAATCTCAGCCCGCCGCCTGCCTTGATGCTTGCGTCACTTGCATTGGACGGATCGCGTTCTGCCTTGGCCTTGAGGTAGGCGTCGACGGTCAGGATGCCCTTGCTGAAGATGCCAACCTCGGCCTTTGAGGTCGTCTCTATCTTGCTGGACCCGTCAAGATCGGTCGATGCCTCGACCTGACCGCTGAGCTTGAGCTTGATATCCTTCAACAGTTTGACCTTCATTGTGAACAGGTCGAGGGATTCGCCCGTCGGGCCATTCGCGCCGCGCGGTGGCAGGTTGGTGGATTGGCCCGGTCCCAGGGGCATCGACAATGTCAGTTTCGGGATGAGCTGGGGCAAGGGACGCAAACCACCAAGGCCCGGCAGGGTCAAGGGCGGCAACAAGGGGCCGTCGCGCGACACACTGAAGGTCCGTCCTGACGGCGGTTTGCGGAAATCAAACTGTTTGCCGGTCACACGCACCATGGCCAGCACATCGACGGATGCGAACAGCACGGCTTCGGTATTGGGGCCAATGATACCATCGGGGTTCAACCCGGCCAAGCGTTGAAAGCCCTGCGTGCGCGCCTTGGTCTGGCTGCCATAGTCACCGTCAATTTCCAGCGCAGGATCACCCGCGCCTGCGTGGAAGTTGAGGGCGGCCTGTGCCAGCTCGACCTCCGGGCCGCGTGAACCTTGTGACAATATGGGCATGGGAAATCCTTTCAATCGCACAATCGAATGGGGTTAAAACGGTCTGAAGGCAAAAATGGTCAGGTGACTGCCATGGTTCAATCTAAGCGTGTCCATCGCACCGACGTCGTCAAAAAAGCGTCAATATGGCCGGGTCAGGCAGGCTGGAACAGCTCCACCAGATTGCCGGACGGGTCACAGACCAGTATCTGCTGGCCGCCGGGGCCTTTGACGATGTCATTGCGGAAGGTGACGCCAGCGGCGCGCAGGCGGGCGGTCATGGCGGCCAGATCATCGGTCCGCAGGACAAAGCGGTTCCAGCCGCCGGGGGTGGGGGTGACCCCGTCGGGCATGGCTCACCCAGTTCTGCGGGGTTGCGACAATGTTGGGGTCAACCGATGAGGAAAATATAGGCACCATAGGCGAGCAGCAACGCCACACCCGCCACGCGCGGCAGGCCGCCCAGCACGGCGGCCAGCACGGTCAGGCCAACGGCGGCGGCCATGGCCCATGGCATGTCAATGGCGGCAAAGCGTGCCTCTGCCGGGATGGGGGCGATCAGGGCGGTGATGCCAAGGATGCCGAAGATGTTGAAAATGTTGGAGCCAATGATGTTGCCCACGGCAATCTCGGTGTGCTTGCGGCAGGCGGCCACCACGGAGGTAGCGAGTTCGGGCAGGGAGGTGCCGACGGCCACGATGGTCAGGCCGATGACCGCCTCGGATATGCCATAGGTGCGGGCGATCATGGTGGCGCTGTCCACCAGAAACCGCGCGCCGATGACCAGCACGACCAGACCTGCGATGGTCATGGCCCAGGCCTGCCATTGCGGGGGGAGGGGGGCATCCGCTGCGGGTTCCGCTTTGCCGGTCATAAAGGCAGTGGTCAGGAAAATGACCAAGCCTGCAAGCAGCAGGCCGCCTTCCAGACGTGACACCACGCCATCCAGCAGCATGACCCAGATGATGCCGGTGGCCGCCAGCATGAAGGCAAGGTCGCGCCAGAGTTTGCGCACGGGGATCAGCAGGGGGGCGATCAGGGCGGAAATGCCAAGGATCAGCAGAATATTGGCGATGTTGGACCC
>JANNBG010000357.1:0-2490 GCA_031385205.1 Rhodobacterales bacterium | reverse complement strand
TTTGCGGTGATCGACAAGGACTGGTCGGCGTTGCAGGCCGCCTATGCGGCGTGGCTGAACCCAGCGAATTTCAGTGCGGAGGGGCGGCAGAAGGAAAAGCTGTCAGACCTGACACGGCTGGTGATCGTGGCGCGCGATCCGGAATTGTAGACAAGAATCTTCGAAGATTTTTGCAAGTTTGTTCGCATAAATTTGGCGTCAGTCCTGCCCAAACGCGGATTGGGTGCTGCGCAAACGGTCTGCTAAGATGCCCGACAGATCATCCATCTTGCCGCCACGCAAGATATCGCGCGCGGCGCTGGCAAGGCCTGCATCACCGACAGACCGCGCAAGGCTGGTGACGAAGGACGACAGATACATGCGCTGCGCCTCATCCCCCGTTAGGCTGGCCGCGCGTTGCAGATCGTCGTGCAGGGCCAGTGGGTCGGGATGCAGGGCGGGGCCTGTGTCACGGTCGGGGCCGGGGGGACGGTGCTGCAGGATCGCCTCTTGAAAGGCGCGCAGGCTGGTCAGGGGTTTATCAAGGAACCCGTCGGCACCAGCAGCGAGCGACAGCTCTGCCCCATCTTCGGCCCCGCTGGTGCCCAGAATGGTGGCAATGCGCGGCCAGCGGTTGGCAAGATCGCGGATCAGCGCCTCGCCCCGCCCGTCGGGCAGGCCAAGGTCGATGATGACAACATCGGGTTGGTAGACGTGCAAATGCGCCTGCGCGGAACGCAAATCCTCGGCCCGTTTCAGGCGCGCACCAGACCGCTGGCACATCAGACGCAACGCCTCGGCCGCGTAACGGCTGTCTTCAACCACCAGCACCATCAGGCCTTGCAAGGGCAAGGGCGGCTGCGATGGTTTCGCACCAAGGTGTTCGAGGAATAGGTTTGGCATCTGGCTGCCCTCCACATCGCGCCAGACAACCACAGGAGTGCTAAGAACCCGTTACCGCCCCTTGCCCTTGGCCTGTCACCAACCCATAACCAAGACATGATCGGACGTTTGAACCATGTGGCGATTGCCGTGCCGGACCTTGCCGCCGCCATGGCGCAGTATGCGGGTGCTTTGGGGGCGAATGTGGGTGCGCCGCAGGATGAACCGGATCACGGCGTGACCGTGGTGTTTATCGATCTTCCGAATACCAAGATCGAACTGCTGCATCCGTTGGGCGATGCGTCACCGATTGCAGGGTTTCTGGCGAAAAATCCGGCAGGTGGTATTCACCACATCTGCTATGAGGTGGCGGATATCACGGCGGCGCGCGACCATCTGGTGGCCAGCGGCGCGCGGGTGTTGGGCGAAGTCAAGATCGGCGCGCATGGCAAGCCCGTGCTGTTTCTGCACCCCAAGGATTTCAATGGCTGCCTCGTGGAGTTGGAACAAGCATGACGATTACTGCCGCCATCGTGGTGTTTGCCGTGACGTGGTTCATGGTGTTTTTCTGCGTGTTACCCTTGCGGTTTCAATCGCAGGGCGATGCGGGCGTGGTGGTGCCGGGCACGCCGAAATCGGCGCCGTCGTCCGAGAATGTGGGCAAGAAGGCCAAGATCACGACAGTTGTGGCAACGATCCTGTGGGTCATCATCTGCGGCGTGATCCTGTCAGGCTGGATTACGGTGCAGGACTTCGACTTTCGCGGGACGATGGCTCATACGGCACCCTGACGCCACAAGCGGTGAAAAAGGTGGGTAAAGGTGGCGGCCCCCAGCACGGGGATCACCAGATTGACCAAGGGAATGGCCAAAGGCGTTGCCATCATGATGCCGGCAAACCAGATGGTCAGGGCATTGTTGCGGCGCAAGGCGCGGGCGGCGGGGCGGTCCATCCGGCGGGTGGCGGCGAGCATAAAGAATTCACGCCCCAGCAAATAGCCGTTCAGCAGCAGGAATACGACGGGCGCGAAGGGGCCAGCAAAGACATAAGCGACGACGGCAAGGATGTTGATGGCTGTCAGCACGCCGAACATGTTGATGGTGCTGACCAGCGTATCGCCAAAGCCCAGATCGCCTGCAGGGGGCAGTTGGGGATAGTGCTTGTCTTCAACAGCGTCGGCAACGCGGTCAAGGAACAGGCCGGAAAACGCGGCGGCGACGGGCACCATCAGAACCACGGACAGGCCCAGCAGCAGGATCACCGAGCCGATGCCGACGGCCATATCAATATGGCCGATGGTGCCGATGACGGGCAGATCGAGCGTTTCAGGCACAAAGGCCTGAATGGCCCAGACAAAGCCCGCAATGATGCCGATCAGCAGGCCGATGGTCAGGGCAATGCCCAGCAGCATGACGCGCACAAAGCGCCCGTCACCCAGTTGGGCAAGGGCCAGCCCGAAACACTGCCAGATCATTGGGTCACCCATGTGGTCAGGGCAGGCACATTGGGGCGGGGGCGATCCGGGGCGAGGGGTGTTTCAGTGGCGAGGTGGATGATGCCTGCGATGGACTCGTGGGATTGGGTGCCAAAGGCTGCGGCGCAAAAGGTGGCGTCATGCGCGGGCCAGCC
>JANNBG010000342.1:0-2828 GCA_031385205.1 Rhodobacterales bacterium | reverse complement strand
CGTCTGGTCGCGGCTTGCGCGTGGCGTTGGCGGAGCAGGGGGATCTGGCGCAGGCGACGTCGAGCGCGTCGACCAAGCTGTTTCACGGCGGGTTGCGCTATTTGGAGTATTTCGAATTCCGTCTGGTGCGTGAGGCATTGGAGGAACGGGAAACGCTGCTGGTGGCAATGCCGCATATCAGCTGGGCGATGCGGTTTGTGCTGCCCTATCACCCGGACATGCGGTTTGAATCGGACACGCCGACATCACGCATCCTTTCGCGCGTGATGCCTTGGCTAAAGGGGCGGCGTCCGGCGTGGCTGATCCGGCTGGGGTTATTTCTATATGACACGCTGGGCGGGCGCAAAATCCTGCCGGGGGCCAAGACGATTGACCTGCGCACCGATGCGGCGGGGCGGGCGCTGCAATCGAAATTTCAGCATGCCTATGAATATTCGGATTGCTGGGTGGAGGATTCGCGCCTTGTGGTGCTGAATGCGCGGGATGCCGAGGCGCGTGGCACGCAGGTGATGACGCGCACCCGTGTGACATCGGCGGTGCGGGTGGGCGACCATTGGCAGGTGGAAACGCTGGGGCCATTGGGGGCACAGACATTTTATGCGCGGGCCTTGGTCAATGCAGGTGGGCCGTTTGTGCAGGATGTGATCCGACACGTCCTGCGGATCAATTCAACCGAAGGCGTGCGGTTGGTGCGGGGCAGCCATATCGTGACAAAGCGGTTGTTCGACCATGACCGCTGCTATTTCTTTCAGGGCACGGATGGGCGGATCATCTTTGCGATCCCATATGAGACGGATTTCACGCTGATTGGGACAACGGACCATGACCACAAGGGCGCACCGGGCGAGGTGGTGTGTACCGAGGGCGAGATGGATTATCTGTGCAATTTCGCATCGCAGTATTTTGCCAAACCGGTGACGCGCAAGGATATCGTGTGGACGTATTCGGGGGTGCGGCCGCTGTATAATGACGGGGCCAAATCGGCGACGGCGGCGACGCGGGATTATGTGCTGAGTGTTGATGCGAACGGGCCACCATTGTTGAACGTGTTCGGCGGCAAGATCACGACGTATCGGCGTTTGGCGGAAAGTGCCTTGGCGAAATTGTCGCCGTATTTCCCACAGGCAAAGGCGGCGTGGACGGCACGGGCGCCGCTGCCGGGAGGGGACTTTCCGCATGACGGCGTGGCGGCGCTGACTGCAGCGTTGAAGGCGCAATATGCGTTCCTGACGGATTATCACGCGGCACGGTTGATCCGTGCCTATGGGACCGAGGCTGTGCTGGTGTTGGGTGCAGCCAAATCCATGGGCGACCTGGGGGTCGATTTCGGTGGTACCTTGACCGAGTCCGAAGTGCGGTGGCTGATGACGCGGGAATACGCGCACACGGCGGCGGATGTGGTGTGGCGGCGCAGCAAGCTGGGCTTGCGAATGACAAAAGCACAGATCGCGGCGCTGGAGGCCCATATGGGCAGCCATGCACAGGCGGCGGAGTAGAGAATGACGCTGGAATTAAAGGCCATATCGCGGACGGTTGCGGGCCGCGTGCATATCCAGCCCACGGATTTGACGCTGGCACGGGGCACGATGAACGTTTTGCTGGGGCCGACACTTTCGGGGAAAACGAGCCTGATGCGGCTGATGGCGGGGCTGGACAAGCCGACAACAGGCACGATCCACTGGAACGGCGCGGATGTGACGGGCATGCGGGTGCAGGACCGGGCGGTGGCGATGGTGTACCAGCAGTTCATCAATTACCCGGCGATGACAGTGTATGACAACATCGCGTCGCCCTTGAGGATCATGGGCAAATCGGCGACGGAAATTGATACGGCGGTGAAGGCTGTGGCAGAGATGCTGAAAATGACGCCGATGCTGTCGCGCAAGCCGCTGGAATTGTCGGGCGGGCAGCAGCAACGCTGTGCCTTGGCGCGGGCCTTGGTGAAGGGTGCAGGGCTGGTGCTGCTGGACGAGCCGCTGGCGAATTTGGATTACAAGTTGCGCGAGGAGCTGCGCGCCGAAATCCCAAAGATATTCGAGGCTTCGGGGGCGATCTTTGTGTATGCGACGACCGAGCCGGAAGAGGCTTTGCTGCTGGGCGGCAATACGGCGACATTGCATGAAGGCCGGGTGACGCAATTCGGGCCAACACCACAGGTCTACCGCCAGCCGCATGATGCGACGACGGCACGGGTGTTCAGTGACCCGCCGATGAACTTTGTGACGGCGGTCAAGGCGGGTGCCCAGATGCATCTGGGCGGCGCGGTGGTTTCTGCGCCGGATGTGCCGGATGGCAGTTACCGCGCGGGGTTCCGGGCGAACCATCTGACGTTGCACCGGGAGTCTGCGAGTGCGGTGGCGATGGCTTGCACGGTGATGATCACGGAAATCACGGGGTCTGAATCCTTTCTGCACCTGATGCACGGTGATGACCGTTGGGTCGGTCTTGTGCATGGCGTGCAGGATTTCGCGCCCGGAGAAAAGGTCGATGTCTGGCTGGACCCGGCCTATGTGTATTTGTTCGGGCAGGATGGGCGGCTGGTATCACCCGCGCCCTATGCGGTGGCCGCATAATGGCACAGATCACGCTCAAGAACCTCGCCCACAGCTATGCGGTGAACCCCACGCAGGAGTCGCAATATGCGCTGTAGGAAATGGACCACGTCTGGCAGGATGGCGGGGATTATGCCCTGCTGGGGGCGTCGGGTTGTGGCAAGACCACGCTGCTGAACATCATTTCCGGCCTTGTGCGCCCCAGCCATGGGCGGGTGTTGTTTGGCGATGTGGATGTGACGGATCAGCCAACGGCGGAACGGAACATCGCGCAGG
>JANNBG010000329.1:0-5985 GCA_031385205.1 Rhodobacterales bacterium | reverse complement strand
ACGAGAATTTCGTATCAAAACTGGATATTCCCGAGTCTGAGGATCGCCCGTCATGGATGGGCACGGTGGATTTTTCCGGGCTGAAGATGAAGCTGATCGCGTCGATCGTGGCGATTTCGGGGATCCATCTGCTGAAAGTGTTCATGGAGATCGGCAAGAAAGACCCGGATAAGGTGGTTTCGGCGGACCAGATGTATCTGATGGTGGTGATCCATCTGACCTTTGTGGTGTCGGGCGTGTTGCTGGCCCTGATGGATTGGCTGACGTCCAAGGCGGACAAGCATTAGGTCTGGTATGATGTCCGCATGACCCTGTGGATGGCCCTTACGATTGCGGCTGCGGCGATGCAGACGCTGCGGTTTGTGCTGCAGAAAAAGCTGCGGGATGGCGGGCTTTCGACGGCGGGGGCGACCTTTGCGCGGTTTCTGTTTGCGGCCCCTTTGGCTTGTGCTGCGGCGGGCGGGATGGTGGCGATGACGGACGCGCGTCTGCCGATGCGGCATGCGTTCTTTGGCTTTGTGCTGATGGGGGGGATCGCGCAGATTGTGGCGACGGATCTGACAGTGCGGCCTATGTGCGGGCGCTGGGGCAGGTAGAGATCGTGTTCGGGCTGGTGATCGGATCGGTGCTGATCCTGGTTCTAGCGGGGACTTAAGGCATCAGGCGGCAGCGGCGCGGACACCTGCGCGATAATCGCTGGGCGTTTGCCCGGTGAATTCGCGAAAGGCGGCGTTGAAGGCGGACAGCGAGTTATAGCCGGTGGCAAAGGCCACCTCGGTGATGCTGGCGTGATTGCCGCTGAGGTGTTCGATGGCATGCACCATGCGCAAGCGCCTTTGGGCTTGCCGCCATGTCATGCCCAACTCATCGGAAAAACGCCGCGCGAGGGTGCGGGGTGTGGTGCCTGCGGCAGCGGCGACGTCATCAAAGCTTTGGGTCACATGCAGGTTTTCCTTGGTGATGTCCAAGGCGCGACGCAAAATCTCGCTGCGGACGGTCGGCATCCAGGCGCGGCTGGGCGTGGCTGACAGGCGTTCGGCCAGCGCGGCGGCCATATCGAACATCTGGCGGGCATGGGCGGGCAGATCGGTGCGGTCGGGGCCATAGGGGCGCAGTTCAAGGATCAGTTCGCGCAGAAGGGGGGTCATGTCAAAGACGCGCAGGGGGTGGCTGGGCGTGGCATAGGCATCGGGTGAAAAGAGCAGCGAGCAGGAGGTGATCCTGCGGTCGATGCGCACGTTGATGGGTTCATGGGCGGCGATCCATGCGGCGCGGGCGGGGGGCAGGGTCCAGCAGCGCCCGCCCGCCTCTAGGCGCATCAGGCCATCAAGGGCATACAGCAGATAGTGGCGGGGGAAGATATGCGTGGTCAGGGGTTCGGGGTCGAACCCGCTGGCAACGGCAAAGGCGGCAAGTTCAGACATGCGGTCAGGGTAGCATATCGGCTTGGAATGCGCGCGAGGATGGTTTGCCAAGCATCAGGGGAAACAGCACCTGCCCGACGGCTGTGAAGGCGGGCGTTGCACGGTAGGCGGCAAAGCTGTCTGCATCCGCCCATTCATGCATCAGCCGCCATGTGCCGGGGTGGTCAGGATCGGTCCAGACGGCAAAACCAAGGTTGCCGGGCAGGGCGCGCACAACAGGGGCCTCGTTCCGCAATGTGCGGTGCACGACGGGGTTGTCAGTGGGGGCAACGGTGAAATCGACGATGACGATCAGCATAGCAGCAACTCCGGTTGGGTGTGGGATATCAGGTAGGCGTGGCTGGTGCGCCCCGGCGGGCCTGCGGCAAAACCCATGTCGCGGCGGCAAATCAGGCCAGCGGCGACGATGGCTTGCAGGATCTGGTCGGGCGTATAGCTGCGGTGCCGCCACAGGCGGCGGGTGATCCATGTGCACCAATGCGGTTTGGTGACGATCAGGATCATGGCCCCGTTGCGGGCCAAGGCGTGGCCCAGCGTACGGATGGCCTGTACGGGATCAGGGCAATGGTCGATGACATGGGCACACAGGATCAGGTCTTGTGCGGGACAGGGCGGCACGTCCTGCAAGGGCATGTTCAGCAGTTGGGTTTCGGGTGCCTTGCCTTGCAGCCGGGCTGCAGCCTCGTGCAGCATGGCGGCGGCGGGGTCGAGCAGGGTCAGCACATCGGGGGCGCGGCGCAGGTGCAGATAGGCTGCGGCAAAGTCACCCGCACCACAGCCTGCATCCATCAGCCGGTGGATGGCGCGGGGTGTTGGCAACAGTGTGGCGATGGCCATGCAGTAGGCATCGGGGTAGCCGAGGGCAGAAATCTTGTCATGCCAGTGGGCGGCGGCGGCGGTGTAGGGCAGTGTTTGGGTCATGGCGTTCTCCTTTCCACGACCCCTACATAAGCGTGCGTGCAGATCGGCGCTTTCGCGCGGCGGTCAAAGTTGCGCGTGAAACGGACAATGCGCCCGCGCCAAGATGACACTGGCATTGCAACCGCCCCGCCGTTAGAAGCAGGCCGACATTGGGGAGTGATCTATGACAGACGCCATCCGCCCACAGCCCGGCATTCTTGACATCGCGCTTTATGAGGGCGGCAAGGCGGGCATGGCGAATGCGGTGAAACTGTCATCGAATGAAAACCCGTTCGGGCCGTCGGACAAGGTCAAGGAAGCGTTCCAGCGCACGGTACATTCCCTGCACCGCTATCCGGGCACGGATCACGCGGCGCTGCGTACGGCGATTGGCGATGTGCATAAACTGGATGCAGACCGCATCATCTGCGGTGTGGGGTCGGATGAGATTATCACCTTTCTGTGTCAGGCCTATGCGGGCCTGCGGGATGAGGTGGTGTTCACCGAACACGGGTTTCTGATGTATCGCATATCCACCATGGCGGTTGGGGCGACGCCGGTAGAGGTGCAGGAGCGGGAACGTACGACAGATGTGGATGCCATCCTGAACGCCTGCAACACGCGCACGCGGCTGGTATTTCTGGCGAACCCGAACAATCCGACAGGTACGATGATATCAGCGGCGGAAGTGGCGCGTTTGGCAGAAGGCATTCCGGCCAAGGCCATTCTGGTGCTGGACGGGGCCTATGCGGAATATGTGGAAGGCTATGATGGTGGGGCGGCGCTGGTGACAGAGCGGTCGAACGTTTTCATGACGCGGACGTTTTCCAAGATTTACGGGCTTGGCGGTTTGCGCATTGGCTGGGGATACGGACCGAAAGCGATTATTGACGTACTGAACCGCATCCGGGGGCCATTCAATCTGTCCACCACAGCGCTGGAGGCAGCCGAGGCGGCGGTGCGCGATCAGGACCATGTGAACCGCTGCCGGGCGGAAAACGCACGCATGCGGGTGTGGCTGGCGCAGGCACTGGCAGAATTGGGCGTGCCGTCGGATACATCGATGGCGAATTTCGTGCTGGCGCGGTTTGCCAGCGCGGATGAGGCCGAGGCGTGTGATGCGTTCCTGCAGGCCCAAGTGCTGATCGTGCGCAGGGTGGCGGGGTACAAGCTGCCGCATTGTTTGCGCATCACGGTGGGGGACGAGAGCAGTTGCAGGCGCGTGGCGCATGCGGTGGCGCAGTTCAAAGGTGTGAAGTGATATATCAGCGTGTGGCCTTGATCGGGTTGGGTCTGATTGCATCGTCAATGGCGCATGCGATGAAGGCGCAGGGGCTGGCGGGCGAGATTGTGGGCTATGCGCGGTCGGATGAGACGCGCCGCGTGGCGCTGGAAATGGGCTTTGTTGACCGGGTAACGGGATCGGCGGCAGAGGCGGTGCAGGGCGCTGATCTGGTTGTGCTGGCGGTGCCGATTGGGGCGATGGCGGGCTTAGCGGCAGAGATCGGGCCGCATCTGGCACCGGGGGCGACGCTGACGGATGTGGGGTCAGTCAAACAGGCGGTGATTGCGGCGGTGGTCCCGCATGTGCCTGCGGGTGTGCATTTCATTCCGGGGCACCCAATGGCAGGCACGGAATATTCCGGGCCAAGGTCAGGCTTTGCGACGCTGTTTCAGAACCGCTGGTGGTTGTTGACGCCATTGGATGGGACGGATGCGGGTGCCGTGGCGCGGTTACGGGGGCTGCTGGAAGCGATGGGGGCCAATGTGGATACGATGGATGCGCCGCATCATGATCTGGTCCTGGCGGTGGTCAGCCATACACCGCATCTGATTGCCTATACGATGGTCGGCGTGGCGGATGATCTGCGGCGGGTGTCGAATACCGAAGTCATCAAATATTCGGCGACGGGTTTCCGGGATTTTACGCGGATTGCGGCGAGTGATCCGACGATGTGGCGGGATGTTTTCCTGACGAATAAAGAGGCGACGCTGGATATTCTGGGGCGCTTTACGGAAGAGCTGTTTGCCTTGCAGCGGGCGATCCGGCTGGGCGATGGCGACCATCTGCATGCGTATTTCACGCGCACGCGGGCGGTGCGGCGTGGGATCATCGAGGCGGGGCAGGATACGGCAGCGCCGGATTTCGGGCGTGCCGCCACACGCGCAGACTGATGCGGGCGTTGCTGGCCCTGCTGTTGGTGCTGGCATGGCCGGTCCGGGCCGAGGCACCTGATACGTCACCCCGGCCCTTGGCGCGACCGGGGCAGGTGGCAACGGCGGAACCGAGTGCAACGGCAACACCAGCCGTGCCACACCCCAAACCGCGCCCGGTGGTTGCGGTATCTGCGGCGGTAACGGCGGCAGCGCAGGTGGCGGTGACGGCAGCCTTGCAGGCCCCACCTGCACCAGCGGTGGTCATGCTCGCCTCCAGCCCGCGCCCGCAACCACGCCCAAAGGGGCAGGCCACCCCTGTGGCGCAGGCCCCGGCCAAACGGACCAGCGGTTCTGTCTGCGGTGACCCTGATATTGTGGGTGTGGTCTTGGCCCCGATCACCAGCCGCACGCGGGGGTGTGGGGTGCCGGAACCGGTGCAGATCACGATGGTGGATGGGATCAGCCTGTCACAGGCGTCGACGATGGATTGCCCGACGGCACTGGCCTTGAAACGCTGGATCAACGAAGGCGTGCGCCCGGTGTTCAGCAATGACCCGGTGGTGCGGTTTCAGGTGGCGGCGCATTACATTTGCCGCACGCGGAACAACGTGCGCGGGGCCAAGATCAGCGAACATGGGCGTGGCCGCGCGATTGATATCGCAGCCTTTGTGCTGGCAAGCGGCAAGGTTCTGACGGTGGCCGCGAACTATGGCAAGCAGATCCGGGCGGTGCACAAGGCGGCCTGCGGGATTTTTGGCACAACCCTGGGGCCGGGGTCGGACGGGTACCACGAGGATCACATCCATCTGGATACGGCGCATTATAACAACGGGTCGTATTGTCGCTGATGATAGAAGGGGGGCCCTCGGACCCCCCTCGGCCTTTGGCCTCACCCCCCGAAGATAGTTGAGAACAGAGGAAGTCAGTTGAGTCTGGGGGCCGCGCCCAAAGGGATCGGCCCCAAACTGCCGCGCCCGGATTTGTAGACCAGCGGCAGTTGCAGCGTTTCGGCATCGCCTGTTTGCAAAGCCATGGCGTTCAGCATGCCTTCCACCGTGGGGGCGACGTTTGGCTGGATCAGGCCCAGTGTCACTGCCAAGGGAATAGTCTTGCGCCAGCCCTTGATGGTGATGTCGATGCGCCCTTCGGCCAGACCATCCGCATTGGCCGCAATTTCGCCCTGTGCGGCGATGGTCAGATCACCCCACAGCAAACTGCCCTCTTTCACGCGCAGACCGGTCAGGTGGGGCTGCGTTGCCTCGGCATTCCGGTCCAAGGGTGCAGAGAATGTGCCCACAGCATCCAGCCGGATCATCGCGATTGTCGCAGGCAGGCCTGTGGCTGCAATCAGCGCCGCATCGGGCGTAAGGTTGGGGATGACGAGCGACACTTCATGCGCGTTGGGACTGGTGGCATCAGCGCGCGTGTGCAGTTCCACCCCATCCGCACGCAGCGTCCAGCCAAGGGTCGATGTGATAACCGGGGCAACCACCGACACATCAAT
>JANNBG010000320.1:0-3674 GCA_031385205.1 Rhodobacterales bacterium | reverse complement strand
GACCAGCGGGGGATACTTGGCCAGCTGCGCCTCGACCGCGTTGAGGGCGGTCTGATCGGCATAGTCCGGCATCTGCACCCGGGGTTTGGCGCGCCAGTCCGATTTGGTCCAAGCCTTGGTCATGGCCTTAATCATGGCAATATCCTTGCGTCGTCACAGTGTCCGGGGCCGTATAAGGAAAACCATCTGCCTTGCAAAGAGCGAAAGCCGTGGATTGCCCTTGCAGCCCCCCCGCAATCGCCCTATCCATGCGCCAATACCGACATTGCAGGTCGCAACATGGCCACTACCCTCCGCAAAGCTACCCAAACCGCCCAAGTCGACGCGCCGCGCCGCTTTGTGTTTTTGCTGCTGGACCGCTTTACCATGCTGTCCTTTGCCTCTGCCGTTGAACCGTTGCGGATTGCCAACCGTGTGGTCGGTGCGCAGATTTACGCTTGGGCTTTGGCAGGCGAAGGTGGCCAGACCGCCACCTGTTCCAATGGCGCCTCGTTCAAACTGGACATGGGATTGGACGAGATTGACCGTGACGACACGCTGCTGGTTTGCGGCGGCATTGATGTCCAGAAATCGACCACCAAGCCGGTGCTGAACTGGCTGCGACGCGAGTCGCGGCGCGGGGTCACCATTGGCGGTCTTTGCACCGGGGCCTATGCGCTGGCCAAGGCCGGGCTGCTCGATGGCAAAAAGGCGACGATCCATTGGGAGAATCAGGATGGGTTCCTGGAGGAGTTTGATGAGGTCGATCTGACAAAATCGGTCTTTGTGATGGATGGCAACCGCTGGTCCACCGCAGGCGGGATTTCATCCATCGACCTGATGCTCAAGATCATCGCCGCCGACCATGGCGAGGATATGGCCAATAACGTGGCTGACCTGATGATCTATTCCACCATCCGCACCGATCAGGATACCCAGCGTCTTTCCGTGCCCACCCGCATCGGCGTGCGGCATCCGAAACTGAGCCAGGTCATCCATATGATGGAGGCGAACATCGAAGACCCGATGTCGCCCGCAGACCTCGCCGAAGAGGTCGGCATGTCCACGCGGCAGTTGGAACGCCTGTTTGCGCGCTATCTGAACCGCAGCCCCAAACGGTATTACATGGAACTGCGCCTGCAAAAGGCCCGCAATCTGCTGCTGCAAACGGATATGAGCGTCATCAACGTGGCCCTTGCCTGCGGTTTCGCCAGCCCGTCGCATTTTTCCAAATGCTACCGCGCGCATTACAACACGACGCCCTACCGCGAACGCGGATCACAAGGCGGCGGCACTGGCATCCGTTTGTCGATCTGACGTTTGGTCACCCGCTGCAACCTGCGCGATTGTTCCCCCACTCCCCGCTTTTCTTTTTGCCAACATGCCACTAGTTTCACCTGCAGGATCACAATCAACCAAGGTCCATTCAGGGAGACGACACATGAAAAAGTTGCTTCTGGCCTCTGCGGCCACAGCACTCGTTGCCGGCGCGGCCTATGCCGAAAGCCATTCGACCGAGGTTAAACTCGGCATTCTCATCGGCTTTACCGGCCCGATCGAAACGCTGACGCCCTCTATGGCTGCCGCTGCCGAAAACGCCATTGCCGAAGTGAACGCCTCCGGCCTGTTCCTCGATGGCGCAATGGTCACGGCCATCCGCGCTGACAGCACCTGTGGCGATGCCGCCGTTGCCACGACCGCCGCTGAAAAGCTGGTCACGGCGGACAAGGTCAATGCCATCGTCGGTGGTGACTGTTCCGGTGTCACCGGGGCCGTGCTGCAAAACGTCGCACGCCCCAATGGCATCGTGATGATCTCGCCCTCCGCCACCTCACCTGCACTGACCACGGCCGAGGATGACGGGTTGTTCTTCCGCACAGCGCCGTCTGATGCGCGCGAAGGCGAAATTGCCGCCATGATTATGATGGAAAAGGGCGTCAAGTCCATTGCCATGACCTACACCAACAATGACTACGGCAAGGGTCTGTCCGATGCCATCGCCGCATCCTTCGTGGCCGCTGGTGGCACCGTTACGATCAACGCCGCACATGAAGACGGCAAGGCTGACTATTCCGCAGAAGTTGCCGCACTGGCAGCGGCGGGTGGCGATATCCTCGTTGTTGCAGGCTATCTTGACCAAGGCGGTCTGGGCATCATCAAATCGTCACTGGATTCCGGTGCTTTCACCCAGTTCGAATTGCCCGGCGGCATGATCGGTGACAGTCTTGCCCCCAACGTCGGCGCGGGTCTGAACGGGTCTTACGGCCAGGTTCCGGGCACAGATGCACCGGGCATGGCGATTTTGGGTGAAACCGGCAAAACCGGCGGCTTTGACGTCAACTCGCCCTACACGCCGGAATCCTATGATGCCGCGGCGCTGATCCTGTTGGCCATGCAGGCCGCAGGTTCCTCGACCGACTTCAAGGGCAAAGTGCTCGACGTGGCCAATGCACCGGGCGAGCCGATCCTGCCGGGTGAACTGGCCAAGGGCCTGCAAATCCTGAAAGACGGTGGCGATATCGACTATGTCGGTGCCTCCAACGTCGAACTGATCGGGCCGGGCGAAAGCGCTGGCAACTACCGCGAGATCGAAGTCAAAGACGGCAAGATCGAAACCGTTCGCTTCCGTTGATATCGTAGGCTACAAATGAATGAACGGCCCGGGGTCAGCCTCGGGCCGTTACCACAAGATAAAGCCCTTTCGGCGCAGCACGCGGAATGAAAAGGGCAGCAACAGGGGTAACCGCATGATCGTCGTTGACGACCTGCACAAACATTTCGGCGGCTTTCACGCCGTGGATGGCGCATCTTTGCGCATTGAAACAGGTTCCATCACGGGCCTGATCGGCCCCAATGGGGCCGGCAAAACCACGCTGTTCAATGTGATCGCAGGCCGCCTGCCGCCCACCAGTGGCCGCGTGATGATGGATGGTGAAGATATCACCGGCCTGCCGCCACATCAGTTGTTCGCCAAAGGCCTGTTGCGCACCTTTCAGATCGCCCATGAATTCGGCTCCATGACCGTGCGGGAAAACCTGATGATGGTGCCCGCGCACCAGTTGGGTGAAACGCTGTGGAACACATGGTTTCGCCGGTCTGCCGTGGCGGCTGAGGAGCGCGCTTTGCGCGACAAGGCCGACGCCGTACTTGATTTCCTGACCATCTCCCATCTCGCCGATCAAAAAGCCTCCCAGATTTCCGGCGGGCAGAAAAAGCTGCTGGAACTGGGCCGCACCATGATGGTGGATGCCAAGATCGTGTTTCTGGATGAAGTGGGTGCCGGCGTGAACCGCACGCTTTTGAACACCATCGGCGACGCCATCGTGCGCCTGAACAAAGAACGCGGCTATACATTCTGCGTCATCGAACACGACATGGATTTCATCGGGCGTCTGTGCAACCCGGTCATCTGCATGGCGCAGGGCCGCGTTCTGGCACAGGGCACGGTGGATCAGGTGAAGAATGATGAAAGGGTGATCGAGGCGTATCTGGGAACGGGGTTGAAGAACAAGATGGTGGCGCATGGCTGACACGACCTCTCCCCCGGCCCCTCTCCGCGACGGAGAGGGGAGAAGCGCACCCCACTGCACCCCTCTCCGTTTCGGAGAGGGGCCGGGGGAGAGGCCTTCGGTGACACATGGCTGACCCCTACCTGATCGGAGAGTCCATGACCGGCGGCTATGGCGGCGCAGATA
>JANNBG010000306.1:0-5201 GCA_031385205.1 Rhodobacterales bacterium | reverse complement strand
TCAGCCTGTCCCGCATAACCCTCGAAAACAAAGGAAAAATCCGGCCGGAGCCTTATCGGGAGAACGCTTTCGTTAGGTAAAGTGGCGGATCGATAGGGATTCGAACCCTAGAGACGGTTCCCCGCCTACACACTTTCCAGGCGTGCGCCTTCGACCACTCGGCCACCGATCCGTTGCGCGACCTTTAGCCGGATTAAACGCCCCTGCGCAAGGGGTTCCACCCTACACCAGCGTCAAACTCACCCGCCTGTTCTGGCGGCCCTTTTTCTCCACGCGGCCAATCTCCACCCGGCCGATCTCGCCCGTCCTTGCCACATGCGTGCCGCCGCAGGGTTGCAGGTCGATATCGCCAATGCGCACCAGCCGCACCCGGCCCTGCCCCACTGGCGGCTGCACCGACATCGTTTTCACCAACCCCGGGTTCAACGCCAATGCCGCATCGGTGATCCACTCCACTGTCACCGGCAAATCCAGGTCGATCAGGTCGTTCAACGCCGCCTCCCACGCCGCCGTATCCCCCGGCGCATCCGGCATGTCGAAATCCAGCCGCCCGCGTTCTGCCCCGATCTGCCCGCCCGTGACGGGCAGCGGGATCACCACCGACAACAGATGCAGCGCCGTATGCACCCGCATGTGCCGATACCTGCGGTCCCAGTCCAGATGCTGCATCACCGTACTGCCAATCGCAGGCATCGCCAGCGGCTCTGCCGGCACCAGCCCCACGCGCCCGCCCTCTACCTTGACCGTCGTGGCCACCACCAGACGCCCCGTGTCATGCGTCAACCAGCCGCTATCCCCCGGCTGCCCGCCCCCGGTGGGGTAAAACAGCGAGCGATCCAGCACGATGGCCCCTTCGGCCGTATGATCCACCACAATCGCCGTCGCCTCGGTCAGGTAGGGATCATCGCGGAAAAGCAGGTCAGTCACGCCGGTGTCCCTTCAGCCGTCTCTTGGATCTTCAACCGTAAATCCCGCGCCGCCACAGAAATGTCGATCTTTGCCGCCTGCAACGCCTTTGCAATCGCATGGTTGATGTCTGACCGCACCTGGATCAGGAAATTCACATCCCGCAGGATCACCCGCACCTCAAAATTCATCGTCTCGGCCCCAAAGCCCATGAACGCCACCACCGGTGCCGGGTTCAGGATCGCCAACGGCTGCGCCTCCGCAATCTCGCGCAGCATCGCCTCCACCACCCGGCTGTCTGCTGTCGCCACCACCGCCACCGGCACAATCAGCCGCCCCGTCAGGTTGAATCGCGTCCAGTTTGTCACGCGCCCGGTGATCAGGTCCGAATTCGGCACGATCACATCATTACGGTCAAAGGTCTGTATGCGCGTGGACCGCACCGAAATTGCCTTTACGATGCCCTGTACCGTGCCCACTTCGATCCAGTCACCCTCGCTGATGGGGCGTTCGATCAACAGAATGATGCCCGACACAAAGTTCGACACGATGGTCTGCAAACCAAAACCGATACCCACCGACAAGGCACCCGCAACAATGGCCAGCCCCGACAAATCCAACCCCGCCGAATTGATCGCAATCAGCGCCGCAAGGAAGATACCGATATAGCCAACCCCCGCCACAATCGCATTCTGCCCGCCTGTATCCAGACTGGTCTTGGGCAGGATCGTGGTTTTCAAGCCGCCTTGAAACAGCCGCGTCAGCGTATAGCCCACCGCAAACACGATGGCGAAGACGAGGAAATCCGTCGGCGATATGCGCGCATCGCCCAACTGAAAGCCTTCACGGAACCGCGTCCATAACTCCGTCAGGTCCGACCAGCGCGCCCCCCAGATCAGCGCGAACGTCGGGATTGTCAGCAGCGTCAGCGCAAAGCCGATCAGCGTCGGGATCAGGGATTGCTGGCTGGCCTCATCCTTGCGGGTGACCAGCGCAAACACATCGCCCACCAGTTGTTGCAGCAGAAACAGAAAGGCGATCAGCCCCAGTGACAGGATGGCCGGATAGACCAAGGCCGCCCCCGCAGACACATACCCCACCGCCGCCAGCAATGGCCCCAAAACCCCGATCACCAGAATGCCGCGGGCAATCAGGCCCAACACCCGGCTGCGGTAACTCGCTTGGCCCCCTTCGCCCGTATCCGCCTTCACATGCCGCCGCAGCAGCCGCCCCATGCGCAGCAGCAACAGCCCGGCAATGACAATAATCGGCAAGGACAGCACCGCAATCGCCGCCTCGTCGCTGCCCATCCGCACCATCGCCGTGCGCCGCAGCGCCTCCACCGCCAGCACCAGCCCAAAAGACGCGGCCAGCACCCGGCCTTCCGCCCGCCGGTCCGTGGTCAGCGCCAGCATCGCCCCCTCACCCAACCCATGCGGAAAAATCCGCCCGCCCAGCCAGATTGCCGCAAACAGCGCAAATCCCATGCGCGGCAGGGCCGCCACAATATCGCGTCCCAAAGGCCCGATCATACCTGATATGCCCAACGCCTCGGCCAAGGCCAGCACGCCAAGTGTTGGAATGATGATCTGCCCCAGCGACGCCAGCATTTCGAACAGGCGTTGCGCACGCAGCGATGTGCGGCTTTGCAATTTGCGGATCACCCCGTCAATCCAGCCCCGCCCCCGCCACAGCAGCGCAAAGGCCGTCGCCAGATACAGCACGATCAAGGGCAGGTTATCCCACAGCGCCTTGCGCGATGATGGCCAGCGCAGCGCCATGTTGGTCTGGTTGAACAGCGTCACCGCCATGTCACGCAAGGCACCCAAACCAGCAGGCCAGTTGGCCGGGTTCACCGGCGCGGGCCACAGCTTGAGCAGTTCATTTGCCTGCCGTTCGCGCATCACCCGGTCGATTTCCGCAATCATGCCATCCGCACGCCGGTACGCCTCTTCTGCCGCAATGCCCGGCGCTTGCAGGCGCTTCATCTGCGTTTCCAGCGCCGTGCGGCGCGCGGCAATTTCGGGCTCTTCGACCACCCCTTCTGCTGGGGGCGCGCCCAATGCCGTAATCTGCGCCCCCAGCGTGTCGATCCGCGTGGCGTTGGTATTCTGCGCCTCGGCCAGCTTGGCACGCCAATCCACCAGTTCCGCCCGCAATGCATCCAACTGTTCCACCGTGGTGGCCGCGTTCGCCGTCGAATCCTCGGCCCGGCCTGCCACGGCATCCCAGCCGGAATAATCCACCGTCGGCGTGCGCACGACCGTGAAGGTTTTGGTTGTTCCCCCGCCGCCCGGCGTCTTTGGTGCGCCCTGTGTCGTGGGTGCGGGCGTCACAGTCTCCTGTGCAAATGCCCCACTGCACAGCGTGAGGGTCAGCGCAAGGATCTGGGCAAGCCGCAGTCTCATGCGTCTTCAAACACCGTGGGAATGGCACGCGGCGCACGGTCCAGACATGCGGGTACGGGCAGCCCTTTTTCCTTCAGGAACGCCGGGTTATACAGCTTGCTCTGATACCGGCTGCCATAATCGCACAGGATGGTGACGATGGTTTTCCCCGGCCCCATGTCCCGCGCCATCCGCATGGCCCCCGCGATGTTGATGCCCGTGCTGCCGCCCATGCAGATGCCTTCCTCTGACAACAGGTCAAACACTATCGGCAGGGCCTCCGCATCCGGAATGCGATAGCTGAAATCCGGCGTAAAGCCTTCAAGGTTCGCCGTGATCCGCCCCTGCCCGATGCCTTCGGTGATCGATGTTCCCGGACTTGCCAGCACGCCATCCGTGTAAAACGAATGCAACGCCGCCCCCTCAGGGTCCGCCAGCCCGATCTTCACACCGCGGCCCTGCAACGCAATCGCCACACCCGCAAGCGTGCCCCCAGACCCCACCGCACAAATGAAGCCGTCCACGTTCCCCTGCGTCTGCTCCCAAATCTCCGGCCCCGTGGTTTCCACATGCGCCAGCCGGTTCGCCACATTGTCGAACTGGTTCGCCCAGATCGCCCCGTTCGGTTCCGTCCGCGCCAAAGCCTCCGCCAGACGCCCCGAATAGCGCACATAGTTGTTCGGGTTCTTGTAGGGCGCCGCCGGCACCTGCACCAGTTCCGCCCCGGCCAGCCGCAGCATATCCTTCTTTTCCTGGCTTTGGGTTTCCGGGATCACGATCACCGTCTTGAACCCCAACGATGCCCCCACCAGCGCCAGCCCAATCCCCGTATTCCCCGCCGTCCCTTCCACAATCGTGCCACCCGGCTTCAAATCCCCCCGTGCCATCGCATCCTTTATGATGTACAGCGCGGCCCGGTCCTTGACCGACTGCCCGGGGTTCAGAAACTCCGCCTTACCCAGAATCTCGCACCCCGTCGCCTCCGACGCGCGGCGCAGACGGATCAAGGGCGTGTGACCAATAGAGGCGGCAAGATCGGCATAAGACAGCATGGCGTGGCCTTTCAACGTTCCATCCGTGTGTAGGCAAGCGGATGCGTAAACTCAAGCCGGGTGCTATTGTCTGTGCAGAAAACAAAGGGCCACGCCGTTCCCCGCGCAGCCCAAATTTGTTCGAACAAATTTACGAAATCCTTCGATGGATATTACCCATCACCCCGCCACAAACATCCCGTCCGCGCGCAGTGCCTTGTAACTCTCGTCCAAAGACAGCCGTGCCCGCGTCATCAGCACGTCAATCTCGTCCGGCGTAATCACCAACGGCGGCGAGATGATCATCCTATCCCCCACATGCCGCATCACCAGGTTGTTCGCAAAACACCGCTCGCGCGTGCGGAACCCCACCTTGCCCGCCTCGGATGCAAACTTCGCCCGCTTGGTCTTATCCGGCGTTAACGCGATGGACCCCATCAACCCCACCAGCTTTGTCTCGCCCACCATCGGATGATCCTGCAAAGCATGCCACTGTTCCGCCAGATACGGGTGCGCCACATTGCGCACATGCTCCACAATGCCCTCTTCCTGAATGATCAGCAGGTTTTCCAACGCCACAGCCGCCGCCACCGGATGACCGGAATAGGTATAGCCGTGATTGAAATCGCCTGATCCTTCAAAGCTATGTGCAATCTCATCGCACACTATCGACCCACCAATCGGCATATAGCCCGATGACAACCCCTTGGCGATCGTCATGATATGCGGGCGGATGTTGTAGGTCTGCGACCCAAACCAGTTGCCCGTGCGCCCAAAGCCCGTGATCACCTCATCCGCAATCAGCAAGATGCCATATTTGTCGACGATCCGCTGGATTTCGGGCCAATAGGTCGCGGGCGGAATGATCACCCCACCC
>JANNBG010000290.1:0-4767 GCA_031385205.1 Rhodobacterales bacterium | reverse complement strand
CCTGCGACAGGCGACAAAGGCGCGGATTTTGAACATGTACGGGCCGACGGAGACGACGATCTGGTCTTCGGTGGAGGAGGTTTTCAGCGCGGAGGCCACGGTGAACATCGGCACGCCGATTGCGAATACGCAGATGTATGTGCTGGATGACGCAGGTGGGCCTGTGCCGGTAGGCACGCCGGGCGAGTTGTGGATCGGCGGCGACGGGGTGGCGCGGGGGTATTGGGAACGCCCGGATTTGACGACGGAGCGGTTCCGGGTGAACCCGTTTGCGCCGGGGCGGATGTACCGGACGGGGGATCTGGTGAAGCGGCGCGCGGATGGGAAGATTGATTTTCTGGGGCGGGCCGATACGCAGGTGAAACTGCGCGGATACCGGATCGAGCTGGGTGAGATTGAGGCGGTGCTGGAGGGCGTGGCCGGGGTTTCGCAGGCGGTGGTTCTGGCGCGGGAGGATGTGCCGGGGGATGTGCGGCTGGTGGCCTATGTGACCGGGGCAGTCGGGGAAGGTGCCTTGCGTGCGGCTGTTGCAGCGTTGCCGGAACATATGCGGCCCGCGCATTATGTGACGCTGGCGGTGATGCCTTTGACGCCGAACCGCAAGGTGGACCGCAAGGCCCTGCCAGCGCCAAAAGCAGTGCCGGTGCGGGTGGCGGCGGTGGCGCAGGTGCCGGTGAAGGGGGCGAGTGGGAAGATTGCGGCGATCTGGGCGCGGCTGTTGGGGGTGCAGGATATTCAGCCAAGCGACAACTTCTTTGCGCTGGGCGGGCATTCCCTGCTGGCCGTGCAGGCGCACCGGGATATCAAGGCGGCGCTGGGGACCACGCGGTTGTCGATCACCGATATCTTCCGCTTTCCCACGCTGGAGGCTTTGGCGCGGCATCTGGGGGACGCGCCTGCGGCTGCCCCCGTGGCCAACGACCGGGCCGATGCGCGCACCGATGCGATGGCACGGCGCAGGGCGATGCGGGCGGGGCGTGCCGGTGGCTGATCTTGCCCGTGCGATGCAATCGCTGTTGCCGGAAAGCGTGGCCGTGGGCTGGGCCGACCCTCGGCTGGCCTATCCGCTGCTGCCCGGTGAAGCCCTGCCGCGCGCTACGCCCGCCCGGCTGCGCGAATTTGCGGCGGGGCGTGCGGCGGCACGCGGGGCGATGGTCCTGCTGGATATGGTGCCTGCGGCCATCCCGATGGCTGCTGATCGTGCGCCGGTCTGGCCCCAAGGGATAACGGGCAGTATCACGCATACGGACACGGATTGTCTGGCGGCCGTGACCCAAACCAAGGGTGTGTTGGGCATTGACATGGAACGTGATGGCCGCGTGACCGCCGATCTTTGGCCCACAGTTCTGCATGAGGACGAAGACAGCACCCAAGCCACACTGATTTTTACGGCCAAAGAGGCGGTTTACAAGGCGCAATATGCGCTAACTGGGGCTATGTTCGACTTTCATCGGTTGCATGTGCGGATTGACGGCGCGGCTTTTCATGCACGCTTTTGTGCTGATACTGGCCGCATCGCAAAAGGCACGCTTTGGACGGGCCGTTATCTGCGACATGCTGGCCTGATCCTGACAGCCGTTCACGCGAAAGCGTGACTTCTGCAACCTTTCGCCTATTGCACGCATGGAACCCTGCGCGGGACTATGCGTTACAAGATGGGCATGCCACCTTCTGCCCAGAATGAGAGGTTTGCCATGCGCCCCGCCCTTTTGATTGCCGCCCTGACCTTTGCGCTGCCGGCATTGGCCGAAGACCGTGCCCTGATTATCGGGGTCGAGTCTTACGACACTGCAGGGTCCATCCCCGGGGCTGCGGCGGCAATGGCCGCCAATGCGCCGCTGACGGCAGCCGGGTTTAACGTGCTGGTCGGGGCCGATCTCAAATCTGCCGGATTGCGGGCCCGTCTGTCACGCCTTGCCAACCAGACGGTAGAAGATGGTCGTCTTGTCATCCTGCTGGTCGGGCATTTTGCCGGTGATGCCCGCCAGACCTGGCTTCTGGGGGCCGAGGCTGACCAGCCCGATCTTGCCACCGTTGGGGGGATTGGCCTGTCGCTGGACGCTGTGCTGCAGGTTGCCGCGCGTGCCCCGGGTGGGGCCGTTGTGCTGCTGGGTACCGAAGACCGCCGCCTGCCGCTGGGCCCCGGCCTGACCGCCGGGATCGGCCCGCTGGATGTGCCGCAGGGAGTGACCGTGATCCGGGGTGATGCCGCCGACATTGCCGATTTTGCGGCCACCGCGTTGATCCGCAAGGGGATCAGCCTGCCTGATATGCTGGCCGCAACCGATTTGCAGGCCGAAGGCTTCCTTGCGCCACTAATCTCTTTCCGGCCTGGTGTGGCACCTGTGACCCCGCGCCTTCCCGTTGAAAACGCGGACTTATCGCTGTGGAAGGTGACCCAGCAGCTGGATTCGTTGGAGGCCTATCAGGCCTATGTCAAACGCTTTCCCGCCGGTCTGCACGCAGTTGAGGCGCAGCTGCAAATTGCCACGATCCTGACCGAACCGCAACGCGATGCCCGCATTACTGAGGACACGCTGAACCTGTCACGCGATGACCGCCGCGCCATTCAGCGCGGCCTTGGCCTGTTGGGCTATGACCCACGGGGCATTGACGGTGTGTTTGGCACGGGATCACGCACCGCCATTGCCAGTTGGCAAAAGAAATACGGCCACGCGCAAACCACCTATCTGACCCGCGACCAGATTGCCCAGCTTTCCGCGCAGGCCGAACGCCGCGCCGCCGAATTGGAGGTCGCGGCCGCCAAACGCCGCGCCGAACAGGAAAAGCTGGACCGCCAGTTCTGGGCCGAAACCGGCAAGGCGGGTGACGAGCCGGGATTGCGCAGCTATTTGCGCCGCTATCCTGACGGGGTGTTTGCCGATCTGGCCGCAGAACGGCTTGCCGTGATCGACAAGGCCAAGCGTGACCGCGCGGCTGCCCAGGAGCGCACGATGTGGGATCAGGTGCGCGAGCTGAACACAGTGGCCGCTTATCGTGAATATCTGCAGTCGTATCCAAAGGGCGCTTTTGTGGAACTGGCCCGCGACCGCATTGCGCTTTTGCAGGAAGCTGTCACCGTCGACCCGGCGATTGCAAAGGCGCGGCAGGCCGAGGCGGGATTGGGCCTTGGCGAGACGGCAAAACGATTGATCGAAATGCAGTTGACCCGACTGGACTTGAAGCCGGGCGATGCGGATGGGGTGTTTGATGCGGCGACGCGCCGGGCGATCCGGCGGTTTCAGGCCTCACGCGAAATGACGGTGACCGGGTTTGTGGACCAGCGCACGATGATTGGCCTGATGTCCAGTGCCGACCGCTAGGCCGTGACCGGCCGGACCCTTGGCGCAGCCTCAGTGACCAAGGGGCGAAAGTCGCCGGGGTTGGACTGTATCAGGGCAAAGAACTGCAGCCGCATGCGCGGCTCCCAATAGGCGTTGATATGGTCAGCGACGCCGGTGACACCCTCGGCATGCGGTTTGGATTCAAAGAACCTGGCAATCTGGTTGGCCATGTGGATCATCTTTTCAGGCGACATGGGCAGTCTCCGTGGCGATCACGCGCTGCGGGTGGGTAAAGACTTCAAACCTGTCGGCGCGGGCGAGGGCGATCAGGGTGATACCAGCCTTATCAGCCAAGGCGACAGCCTCGGCGGTGGGGGCAGAGACGGCAATCATCATCGGCGCGCCAAACAGGGCCGCCTTCTGCACCAGATCAATCGACACACGGCTGGTCAGGACGATGGCACCCGAACGATCATTCGTATCGGAAATGGCCCCGATCAGCTTGTCCAGCGCATTGTGCCGCCCAACATCCTCTCGCACGGTAATAGTGCCGTCTGGCTGCCAGAACGCCGCGGCATGCGCGGCGCGTGTGGCATCGTGCAGGGATTGGTGATGAGGAATGGCGGCAACGGCGGCGCATATCTGAACGGGTGTTAGGGTTAGCGTGGTTGTGACGGTGGGCACATCGCGCAACGCCTCGTCCAGACTGTCGATGCCGCAAAGCCCACAGCCGACGGGCCCGGCCATGGTGCGCCTGCGGGCGGTCAGACGGGCCACGGCCTCTGGTTTCAGCCAGGTTTGTACATCAACGCCTTTCAGCGTTTCGACGACAGTGATGCTGTCAATCTCATCCGGGTGCGCGATGCCCTCGGTGAGGGTAAAGCCACGGGCGAAGTCCTCCAGATGGGCCGGGGTCGCCATCATCACAGCCTGCGTCGTGCCGTTAAAGGTGAGTGCCACCGCCACCTCATCGGGCAAAACACGCGCGCCGGGCACGAGGATGCCCCCGGCAAACGCCATGCGCGACATCGGGCGATGCGTACCCATCATTCTGCCGCCGGAAGGATGCGGCGGGACTGGGCGGCCTGGGCATTATACTCCTCTTGCCATTCCGACGGGCCATTTGACGGGCTGACCTGTACCGCTGTGACCTTATATTCCGGGCAGTTCGTGGCCCAATCCGAATAATCGGTCGTAATGACATTGGCCTGCGTATCGGGGTGGTGGAAGGTCGTGTAGACTACGCCGGGGGATACCCGATCTGTCACATTGGCGCGCAGCGAGGTGGCCCCGGACCGGCTGGCAAGCCGCACCAGCTCGCCATGCCGCACACCGCGCAATTCGGCATCATACGGGTGAATTTCAAGCACATCTTCTTGATGCCAAACGATATTCTGCGTACGACGCGTCTGCGCGCCGACGTTGTATTGTGACAAGATGCGGCCGGTGGTCAGCAGCAAGGGAAAGACCGGCCCGCGCTTTC
>JANNBG010000466.1:0-2138 GCA_031385205.1 Rhodobacterales bacterium | reverse complement strand
CGTCCCTGCCCGCGCGCCATCAATTTCGCCCTGAAAGACGTCATACGCAAAGCCAGCGCCAGAAAACGTGGTCCGGTCAGACGCATTGTTGAAAAAACGGAATGTTGTCGAATTGGCAGAGAAATCTTCATAGGCGAAAAGAAATGCGCCCAGGCCCGATTGGTAAAAAGGCATGTCAAACGCGGGCTGACCGGGTGTTGATGTAAATCTGATCGTCGCCATGTGTTTGATCCCTGTAAGATATTTACTTCCATCCATAGCCGTAAGGATAGGCTTACCATCCGTCAAGCTGAAGGATTGCAATCAATCAAACCGATTGTCCCGCGGAAACCCTCGCGGTGCCATCCGCCCTGCCGTCGCCCGCGCCGCCATCCATTCCGTCAGGTCCGGTTCCGTCCGTGTGCGCCCCGCCGGGTCTTTCCATGCAAGCCCCTGCGCCAGCACAAAGGTCGTCGCATCCACCAACCCGCCATCCTTGTATTTTTGCAACCGCACACCCTTGCCGCGTGCCATCTCCGGCAAGTCCGCCAATGCAAAAACCAGCATCTTGCGGTTATCGCCCACCACCGCCACATGGTCGCCCGCCACGCGCCGACACACCGCCAGCCGCACCTCATCGCGCACCGCCAGCACCGCTTTGCCCGCCCGCGTCTGCGCCAGCACCTCGTCCGACGGCACCACAAACCCATCCCCCGCCGTGCTGGCCAAAAGCAATTTCTCACCCGCCCGGAAGATCATCAGATCGACGATTCCCGCCTCATTCGGCAAATCCACCATCAGGCGCACAGGTTCCCCCATTCCCCGCCCCCCCGGCAGCGTCGCCCCGATCAGCGTATAAAACCGCCCATTCGCCGCGATCAGCAAGATCTTGTCCGTCGTCTCCGCATGAAACGCAAACCGTGCCCCATCGCCATCCTTGAACTTCTGCTCAAGCGACAAATCCACATGCCCCTTCACCGCCCTGATCCAGCCCATCTTCGAACAGATCACCGTAATCGGCTCCCGCTCGATCATCGCCTCGAACGGCACATCCACCGATTCCCCCGCCTCGCCCAGCACCGTCCGGCGCGCACCCGCCGCAGTCCCCTTGCCAAACAGCTTGCGAATGCCCTCCAGATCGCGCCCAATCTGCTTCCACTGCAAACGGTCGCTGCCCAGCAAATCGTCCAAGCCAGCCCGTTCCTTCATCAGCGCATTGCGCTCCGCGATCAGCTCCATCTCCTCCAGCCGCCGCAAACTGCGCAGCCGCATGTTCAAAATGGCCTCCGCCTGCACATCCGACAGCTCGCCATCGCCAGCCAAAGGCGTCTTGTAATCCTTCTCCGACAAAGCCCGCACATGTGGCCCCGCCCAGGCCTCGCGCATCAGCGCAGCCTTGGGGTCATCGTCATAGCGGATGATATCAATCACCCGATCCAGATGCAGAAAGGTCAGGATGAACCCCTCCAGAATCTCCAGCCGGTGGTCGATCTTTTCCACCCGGTGCGCCGTCCGCCGCAAAAGAACATCCCGCTTGTGGTCCAGAAACGCCCGCAGGCATTCCTTAAGCGAGCACACCTTCGGCACCCGCCCATCAATCAGCACGTTCATGTTCAACGAAAACCGCGTTTCCAGGTCCGAATTGCGAAACAGCATGCCCATCAGCATCTCCGCCTCTACCGTCCGCGCCCGCGGTTCCAGCACGATCCGCACATCCTCCGCAGACTCGTCCCTAACATCCGCCAGCAGCGGGATTTTCTTCGTCTGGATCAATTCCGCCAATTTCTCGATCAACCGCGATTTCGGCACCTGATACGGGATTTGCGTGACCACAATCTGCCACATCCCCCGCCCCAGATCCTCGATCTCCCACGCAGCCCGCACCCGGAACGACCCCCGTCCCGTCCGGTACGCCTCGCGGATCGCCGCGCCGCTTTCCACCAACACCCCACCCGTCGGGAAATCCGGCCCCGGAATATGGTCGACCAGCGCATCATCCGACAATTCAGGGTCCGCAATCATCGCCATACAACCCGAAATCAATTCATCGAGGTTATGCGGCGGAATGTTCGTCGCCATCCCCACCGCAATCCCGCTGCTCCCATTGGCCAGCAGGTTCGGGTACGCCGCAGGCATCACCACCGGCTCTTCCAGCGTGC
>JANNBG010000177.1:0-12105 GCA_031385205.1 Rhodobacterales bacterium | reverse complement strand
CATCGTCGTGTCCATCGGCGTGAAGCAGTCGCAGGAAACCCTGCGCACCGCCCTCGCCATGGGCGCTGACCGCGCCATCCTGATCGAAGCGACAGATAACGTGCAGACCGACATCGAACCCTTGGCCGTCGCCAAACTGCTGGCCGCTGTGGTGCGTGAAGAGGGTCCGGGGCTGGTCCTTTGCGGCAAACAAGCCATCGATAACGATATGAACGCCACCGGGCAGATGCTGTCGGCGCTGCTGGGCTGGTCGCAGGCGACCTTTGTATCGGAACTGACCGTCGCAGGCGATACGGCCACCGTGACGCGTGAAGTGGACGGCGGGTTGCAGACCATCACTGTCAAAATGCCCGCCATCGTCACGGTCGACCTGCGCCTGAACGACCCGCGCTATGCCAGCTTGCCCAACATCATGAAGGCCAAGCAAAAGCCCTTGGCCATGAAGACGCCCGCCGATTACGGTGTCGATGTCTCCCCGCGCCTGACTGTTACGAAAACCGTGGAACCAACGGGCCGCAAGGCGGGGGTCAAGGTGGCAAACGTGGCCGAACTGCTGGCGAAATTGCATGACGAAGCGGGGGTGATCTGATGGGCGTTCTGTTACTGGCTGAAGTCATCATGGGCCAACTGGCCACCGATTCCACCGCAAAGGCGCTCGCCGCCGTCAAACCACTCGGTGATGTGACCGTGCTGATTGCCGGCATGGGTGGCGATGCAGCCGCGGCTGAGGCGGCCACGCTGGAAGGCGTCACAAAGGTTATCTTCGCCGATGACCATGTGTTCTGCCACGCCATGGCCGAACCGACCGCCGCCTTGGTTGTGTCCTTGGCCGGGCCCTATACTCACATCGCTTCCGCCTCCACCGCGTTTTCCAAAAGCGTCTTGCCGCGTGTGGCAGCCTTGCTGGACGTCATGGTCATCTCTGATGCGATTGCCGTGATCGATGCCAATACCTTTGAACGCCCTATTTATGCGGGCAACGCCATTCAGACCATTGTGTCAAATGATGCGAAAAAGGTGCTGACCATCCGCACCGCTACCTTCGCGCCCGTGGGCACGGGTGGCACGGCAACGGTGGAAAAGATCACCACGGGCACCGATGGCAGCCTGTCTGCCTGGGTCGAAGATAAGACCGCCGCCACGGGCCGTCCTGAACTGACCAGCGCCGGGATTGTCGTATCCGGCGGGCGCGGCGTCGGCTCCCAAGCTGACTTCGCGCTGATCGAACAACTCGCCGATAAACTGCATGCCGCTGTCGGGGCCTCCCGTGCGGCTGTGGACAGCGGCTATGCGCCGAATGACTGGCAAGTCGGCCAGACGGGCAAGGTCGTGGCACCGTCGCTGTATGTCGCCGTCGGTATCTCCGGCGCAATTCAGCATCTGGCGGGGATGAAAGACAGCAAGGTCATCGTCGCCATCAACAAGGATGAAGAGGCCCCGATCTTTCAGGTGGCCGATTATGGCCTTGTCGCCGACCTGTTCACCGCCGTGCCCGAGATGATCGCAAAGCTGTAACTTTTCCAACCAAAGGGCGCGCCCACCCGGCGCGCCTCTTGCATTAGACCACCTGTTGCAACATCGGCACCAACGCCCGTGTGATCAACGTATGCGCCGCAGGGCCCGCTGTGCCCGCCGCCGCAGGGTCCACCAGCATCGCATGTGCCTCGGCCTGAATTGCCACGTCCACGCATCCCACGGCCAGCGGGCGCACGGCCTCCATCATCGCGGCTGTCACCAGTGATGGATATAACCGATCTTCCAACCGCCCCGTGCCCAGCAGTGGGGCCACCGGGGCCGCCCACAGCAATACTGGACGCTGTGCCTGCGCCAGCAGCGCCTGCATCCGTTCCATCCAGACACTGCGCAATTCCAAAGCCACTCCCGCGAACCGATCTGCCGACACCCGATACAGGCTTTGCAACATGTGCCGCGTAAAGTTGAACTCCGTGAAATCCACCTCCGGGAACAAAGACCGCAAACACGCATGCGCCCCCAGAAACCGGTCATTCCGGCGTGGATGCACCGCATAAAACCGGTTCGACAGGTTCTGTGCCCCCAAAACCTGCACCACCACCGCCCGCGCCCCTGCCACCAGATGCATCACGTCCGCATCCTGCACAAACGCATCCAACCCCGCATTCGGCAGACCAAGGTTCACCACCGGCACCCCCAGCGCCTGCTCGACCAGATCAGGAAACGGCCGCGCCACATAGCGCCCATAGGTTTCCGTCCCCCCCAGAACCACGCAGTATTGCCCCCGCGTGTCCCTTTGCGGCCCCCGAAACAACAACCGCGAACTGCCATACCGGCATGCCGCATCTTCGGGCGCCGCAGCACCCGGATACACATAAGCCATCGTCCACACCCATTTTCGTAACACCCATCTGGCAGGATGATGGTCAAACCTTGCCAAATCGCTAAACTTTGCATGTGGCACGAATTGTCAGGACTTTGCCGCGCTGCAGCGGGGTTGCGCGCCTGTGCCCATCGCGCCTATTGTCCCCGCGTCGCAAGGGGGCTGCCATGGAAGTGAAATCAGTAGGCGTCGTGGGCGCAGGCCAGATGGGCAGCGGTATTGCCCATGTCTTTGCCCTCGCCGGGTTCGATGTGCTGCTGACGGACGTCAAACCCGAAAGCCTGACCGCCGCCGTCGCCCTGATTGATCGCAACATCGACCGTCAGGTCACCCGTGGCAAGGTTACCGCAGATGACAAATCCGCCGCCATGGCCCGCATTCGCACCACCGGACGGCTGGCAGACCTGGGCCAGACCGATCTGGTGATCGAAGCCGCGACAGAACGTGAAACGGTTAAACAGGCGATTTTCGAAGACCTTGTCCCCCATCTGCAACCGCATACCATCCTCACCTCCAACACCTCCTCCATCTCTATCACCCGGCTGGCCAGCCGCACCGACCGACCTGAAAAGTTCATGGGCTTTCACTTCATGAACCCCGTGCCCATCATGCAACTGGTCGAACTGATCCGCGGCATTGCCACCGATGCACCCACGTTTCAAACCTGCCTGAACGTGGTCGAACGCTTGGGCAAAACCGCCGCCAGCGCCGAGGATTTCCCCGCCTTCATCGTCAACCGCATCCTGATGCCAATGATAAACGAGGCCGTTTATGTGCTGTATGAAGGCGTGGGCTCCGTCCTTTCCATCGATCAGTCGCTGAAACTGGGCGCCAATCACCCGATGGGCCCGCTGGAACTGGCTGATTTCATCGGGCTGGATACCTGCCTTGCCATCATGAACGTGCTGCATGACGGGCTGGCCGATACGAAATACCGCCCCTGCCCCTTGCTGACCAAATATGTCGAGGCGGGCTGGCTGGGCCGCAAAACCCAGCGGGGGTTTTATGATTACCGGGGCGAGGTGCCGGTGCCCACCCGCTAGACGGACTGTTCTTCGGCCAGTACGGGCAACGCTGCAATGTCACCCCCAGATGCGGCACCAGTGGTGCCCAAGGCCAGTGTATGGTCCCGCAGCCACGCCAGAAACCCGCGCGGATTATCGGCCATCGCCTTGATCATATCCCGCGAAATCGGCGCGCCCACGAAGGGCCTTTGCGGCTTGTTCAGCGCATTCTTGATCTCGTACAGCAGCAACCCCTGCCGCACCGTCGCCGACAGATGGTTCGCAATCTGATACCAGCGCGAATTCTGCCCCGTAAACCGGATCGGCACCACTGCCGCCCCGCTGCGCAAGATCATTTTATGCGTAAACGGGTTCCACTCCGACTCTACCGCCGGGCCAAACCATCCTTCAGAACAGGCTACCTTGCCCGCAGGAAACAGGATGATCACCCCACCGATTTTCAACTGCGCCATCGCATCCGCCCGCATTTCCAGCCCCAGTTCCCGCGCGTTCTCCTCGTGCGGGAACGGCACCGGGATCATGAATTCTGCCACCTCCGGGATCCCCGTCAGCAGTGACCGCGTCAGGATCTTGAAATCGGGCCGCACCCGGCTGACCATTTCCGCAATGATCATCCCGTCCACCAACCCATGCGGATGGTTGGACACCACGATCACCGCACCTGTTGCTGGAATATTGCGAATCTCGGCGTCCGGCGTGCGTACATCAATCCCCATATGCTGGATCGCCTTGGGCCAGAACGGTGCCCCAAACGGCGCACCCGCCTTTTCGAACCGCCGGATCAACCGCAGCAGCGCAAACTTGGCCGTCGCCCATTCAATCACCCGGATCGCGCCGGCTTTCCATGGATTGGTAAACGTGCCCGCATAAGACAAACGCCGTTTGTCATAGGGTTTGTCTGGCTCCGGCGCGCGTACTGGCTTTGTGATGTCATCCATTCGACGCGTCTGCCTCACCCAAACCCCGGCCTATGGTGCCTTGCCCGTTTCGGGAAACCTGCAACACACATTCAGCAGATCGCTTTAGTAATCCTCGCCGAAGCGGTTCGCAACCAGTGCCTCTAGCGCATCGGCAAGAACTGCCGCCTGTGCCCCACTGGTTACCACCTCAATAGTCGTTCCGCGCGAGGCTGCCAACATCAAAAGCCCCATGATGCTGTCGCCAGCAACACTCATCCCGTCTTTCGTGACCTCGGCCTTCGCGTCATGCGCCTCGACCACCTCGACAAACTTGGCCGACGCCCGCGCATGCAGACCCTTTTCGTTCACAATCAACAGCGTCCGCGTCACCATCAAACTCCGCGCCGCAGATCAAGGCTGTTGATGTATTTGCGCCCCGCATCCAAGGCCGCCGCCACCGCATCGGCCACCGAAAGGTCGCGCGACTTTGCCAGTTTGATAAGCATCGGCAAATTTGCGCCATACAGGATGCGCCGGTCAGACCCCGTGCAGGCCATCAGTGACAGGTTTGAAGGTGATCCGCCAAACATATCCGTCACCACTACCACGCCAGAGCCATCGTCCACTTCATCCGCCGCTTTGCAGATTTCCGCCTGTTTGCGGCTGCGGTCATGCACGTCTTCTATGGTGATCGCGCGCATCTGTGCCTGTGGCCCCACCACATGTTCCACAGCCGCCACATACTCGCGTGCCAAACCGCCATGTGCCACGATCACTATCCCGATCACGCGCGTTTCACCTTGCTTGCGTCGGGCACGTCTGTGGCCGCCCTGCGTTCCAATTCACGATGTCGTTTTGACACCGCCCAGCCTGCTTCTGCAAGCACATTGCCTAGTTTTTCAACACATGCGACCGAACGGTGTTGCCCGCCAGTACACCCAAAGCCGATGGTCAGGTGCGCTTTGCCCTCATCCCGGTGCGCGGGCAGCACCAGTTGCACAAGGTCTGCCACCTTGTCAAAGAACGGCACGAACCGCGCATCCTCTGCAATATAAGCTGCAACCGCCGCATCGCGCCCATCCAGTTCGCGCAAGGCTACATCCCAATGCGGATTTTTCAGGAACCGCGTGTCGAAAATCATATCCACCCCGCGCGGCACGCCGCGCCTGTAACTGAAGGATTGCAAAGATACCGCCAGCCGTACCGCAGCGCCCCGGTCAAACCAGCGGGCAATTTCGGCCTTCAGATCATGCACCGACAAATCCGTCGTATCAATCAACTGGTCCGCCCGCACCCTGATCGGCATCAACAGGTCAATCTCGCGCGCGATGCCTTCGGTTGGGGTTTCATTCGGGGCCAGCGGGTGCCTGCGCCGCGTTTCGGAATAGCGTTGAATCAGTTCAGGAACCGCGCAATCCAGATACAGCAGTTCCAGTGACACGCGCGGGTCACGCGTCAGCGTGTCGATCAACTCGATCAATCCCGTCGCGTTGAAATCACGGTTGCGCACATCGACACCCAGCGCAATGGGTCGCCCCAAAGGTGATCCTTCCATCAGGCGCGGCACCAAAGACAGGGGCAGGTTATCGATCACCTCATAACCCATATCCTCAAACGCGCGGATGGCCGTGGATCTGCCCGCACCCGAAGGTCCGGTGACCAGCACCAGATGATGGGCAAGGGGTTCTGTGACAGCCGGTTCCATGGCCGTTATCCCAATCTGCGTATCACGCGTGGCGACCATGCCGCAGTTGCAGCATCAGTGCTACGGGGAAATGGGCGTGTTTTGTGGCAAAGACAAGGCCGACACGCTGGCCAAGGATCATCATATCGTGACGCTCCGGCAGACGTTGATCCTCGGCTTGCGCCAGATCAACCAGAAGGTGCAGGGGCGCAGTGGGCAACGTTGGTGCATTCATCAGCCCCACCCCCCGCGCCTCGATCACACCCGTGATTGCCGCAGGGCAGCGCAGGCAGACCTGCCCGCCATGCAGATAAGTTTCCGTCTGATCGTCAGCAATCAGCACCGCACCCAACCCGATCAACTGCAAGGCCAGACTGGATTTGCCAGACCCCGAAGGCCCCATAATCAGCAGGCCCCGGCCGTCAACCGCCACCGATGTGGCGTGCAGAACGGCTATGGTCACACCGGCAGACCCACCACAAACCGCGCACCCAGCGGGTCAGACGTGATATCCGCGTTCGTGGGACGAATGTTTTCCGCCCAGATCACCCCGCCATGCGCCTCCACAATCTGTTTCGAAATCGCCAGCCCCAACCCCGAATGATTGCCGAAATCATCCACCGGGCGTTCGGAATAGAACCGCTTGAACACCTTGGTCAGTGCCTGTTCCGGAATGCCCGGCCCCGTATCTTCCACCACCACCAGCACCCGGTTATCCCGCTTGCGCGCCCAGACCCGCACCGCATCGCCATCTTCACAAAACGACGTCGCGTTTGTTATCAGGTTCACAAACACCTGCGCCAATCGCGCCTCAAGCCCCCTAATCACAATCGGCTGCTCCGGCAGGTCAGTGATGAACTCCACGCCCTTTTCACCGGCCTGCTTGCCCAGAAACTCCGTCAGGTTCGCAAGCGTTTTCAGAAGGTTAAAGGATTCTTCCTCTTCCTTCACCAGCTCGCTGTCCAGCCGTGATGCGTTGGAAATATCGCTCACCAGCCGGTCCAGCCGGCGCACGTCATGTTCGATCACATCCAGCAGCTTTTCCCGGTGGTCGTCGCGTTTCGCCACCCGCAGCGTGCCGACAGCAGACCGCAAAGATGCAAGCGGGTTCTTGATCTCATGGCTTACATCCGCCGCGAACTGCTCATTTGCATCGATCCGGTCATAGAGTGCGGCCACCATGCCCCGCATGGCCACTGATAACCGCCCAATCTCATCCGGCCGCGCTGTCAGGTCAGGAATGCGCACCCGCCCCGGTGCCATCTTGCGCGCATCCCGGTCACGCCCCAATTCGGCCGCAGCCGCAAGATCGGACAAGGGGTTTGCGATGGTCGATGCCAAAACCAAGCTCAAGCCAATCGACACCAGCAGTGCAATCACGAACATCTGCAACACCTGCTCGCGTTCAAACCGCACCAGCCGGTCAATCTCGCCCTCTGCCGTCGTTAACGCCACCACACCAGACACAAGGCCGTTGCGCATCACCGGCGTCGCCACCGAAAAGATCGCCCCGCCCTCGGCCCCACGGGCCGTATTCACCGCTGTCTCGCCCGCCTGTGCCCGTGCAAACAGATCGCGTGCCAGTTTTTCGGGATCGACTTTTGTTGCCGGGTCATCAGCTGTCGACAGAATGCCCGATGCAACATCCCAGATCGCGTTCAGAAAATCGGTGATAACCGTTGATCGTTGCCGGTCCCCCACTGACCCCATTGTTTTGCCGACACCACGGTCGCGCGCAATCAGCGCACCTGTGCCATCAAATAGAAAAATCTCAACCCCGGACCCGATAGCCAGTTCCTTCAGCGCATCGGCCCCCGATGTTGTCACCAGCCGCGCCTGCATGATGTTGGCCGCCAGTTGCGCCTCGGTCACCAGGCCTTGTTCGCGCTGCAACACCAGACTGTCACGGAACGGGTTCATGAACATGACACCCGCCACCATCACCAGCAGCGCCATCAGGTTAAAGATGATGATCTTTCGCGCCAACGGGGAACGGTTCAGCGAAAAGAAGCCGCGCCGCCCCCGTGCCGCCCGCAAGGATGCCTCAGATTCCGCATCCGGTTTGACCCAGTCTTCGCCCAGCAGCACATCGCCCGAAACCGGGCGTGCCGTATCCATGCTGATGCGCGGTGACGCCGTCATGGTCACGCGTCACTCTTCGTTGTAGCGGTAACCGATACCATACAGCGTTTCGATCGCCGAAAATTCGTCATCCACCGACCGCATCTTTTTGCGCAGGCGTTTGATGTGGCTGTCGATGGTACGGTCATCGACATAGACCTGATCGTCATAGGCCACGTCCATCAACTGATCGCGGCTTTTCACAAAACCCGGACGTTGCGCCAAGGCCTGCAACAGCAGGAATTCCGTGACCGTCAGGGACACTTCCATCCCCTTCCACGATACCGAGTGGCGCAGCGGGTCCATCGACAGGGATCCCCGTTCCATCAGCTTTGTCTCTTCGGTCGTGGCCACTTCACCCGTCGCAATCGCATCCTGACGGCGCAACAACGACCGGATACGTTCGACCAACAACCGCTGGCTGAACGGCTTTTTCACATAGTCATCCGCGCCCATCCGCAGGCCCAGCACTTCGTCAATTTCATCGTCTTTCGACGTGAGGAAAATCACCGGCATCGTGGTTTTCTGCCGCAGACGTTGCAGCAGGTCCATCCCATCCATCCGTGGCATCTTGATATCAAGCACCGCCATGTCCGGCAGGCGTTTGCTGAACGCATCCAGCGCGGACTGGCCGTCATTATAGGTTTCGACCTCGAACCCCTCGGCTTCAAGCGTCATCGACACCGACGTCAGAATATTTCTGTCGTCGTCCACAAGGGCGATCCTGGACATCTGCGATTTTCCTGCACTGCTCATATTATTGTTTTGTGGCATGATCTGTCTTCCTACCGAAATAATCAACAGTGAAGTGCGAATCACCCCATCAGCTATGGCCAATGGGACACTAAATTTCCGAATGAATGACTAATTTGCGACACATGTGTTTTGCCGGTGCATATGGTTGCGCTAACAGTTTCATGATTGCGCTAACAGCAACAGATGATGCTTTTCGTAAATGAAAGCAGCGTGTTACCGTTTGCCTTCAAGGCGGCTTAACTGCTTTGTCCGGTGCTTTGAAAGGCCGGATCAGGTGAATGGAACGCAGCGTTGGCAATTCGGCGATGGAGGCTATCGGTATGCATCTTGGGCGCGTGAACCCGGCACAAACACTGGAACATCAGGGTATTCATGGCGTGGAGCGCGTGTATTACAACCTGTCCGAACCGGCTTTGATCGATGCGGCCATTGCGCGGGGCGAAGGCAAGCTGGGGATTGGCGGGTCGTTTCTGGTCACCACGGGGCAATTCACCGGGCGGTCGCCACGGGATAAATTCGTGGTGCGGACACCGTCGGTGGAGGCGACCATCTGGTGGGACAACAACGCCCCGATGGCCCCGGATGCCTTTGCGCGCCTCCAGTCCGACATGATGGCCCATATGCAGGGGCGCGATTATTTCGTGCAGGATTTGTACGCCGGGGCGGACCCTTTGCACCGGTTGGACGTACGCGTCGTGACGGAACTGGCCTGGCACGGGCTGTTCATCCGGCATCTGTTGCGCCGCCCGTCGCGCAATGAACTGGAGACCTTTACCCCCGATTGGACGATCATCAACTGCCCTTCTTTCCGGGCCGATCCCTCGCGTCACGGATGCCGCACGGAAACCGTCATCGCGCTGAACTTCGATGCCAAGACCGTGCTGATCGCCAACACCGCCTACGCGGGTGAAAACAAGAAGGCCGTCTTCACCCTGCTCAACTATCTGCTGCCCGAAAAGGGCGTCATGCCCATGCATTGCTCCGCCAACCACGCCCCCGGCAATCCTGTCGACTCTGCCGTGTTCTTTGGCCTGTCTGGCACTGGCAAGACCACCCTTTCGGCGGCCCCTGACCGCGTGCTGATCGGTGATGATGAACATGGCTGGTCGGACCGTGGCACCTTTAACTTTGAAGGTGGCTGTTATGCCAAAACCATCAACCTGAACCCCGAAGCGGAGCCGGAGATTTACGCCACGACCCGTCGTTTTGGCACCATCGTTGAAAACATGGTGCATGATCCCGAAACGCTGGAACTCGACTTTACCGATGACAGCCTGACCGCCAACATGCGCTGCGCCTATCCGCTGGATTACATCAGCAATGCCAGTGCCACGGGTCTGGGTGGCCATCCGCGCCACGTGGTCATGCTGACCTGCGATGCCTTTGGCGTCCTGCCCCCAATCGCGCGGCTGACACCCGCACAGGCGATGTATCACTTCCTGTCCGGCTTCACCTCCAAGGTCGCGGGCACGGAACGCGGTGTCACAGAACCCCAGCCCACCTTCAGCACCTGTTTCGGCGCCCCCTTCATGCCACGCAGACCGGAAGTTTATGGCAAACTGCTGCAAGCCAAGATTGCCAAACACGGGGCCACCTGCTGGCTGGTCAATACCGGCTGGACGGGCGGAGCCTATGGCACGGGCCGCCGCATGCCGATCAAGGTGACGCGTGCCCTGCTTGCCGCCGCATTGGACGGATCATTGGCAAGTGCCACTTTCCGCCGCGATGCAAACTTTGGGTTCGAGGTGCCGGTCGCCGCGCCGGGGGTGGATCCAGCCTTGCTTGACCCGCGCCAGACTTGGGCGGATGCTGCAGCCTATGATGCACAGGCCAAAAAGCTCGTCTCCATGTTCGCCGAAAATTTCGGCCAATACGCGCCGTTCATTGATGCGGATGTGCGTGCTGCTGCTATCGGCTAGCCTGCCACTTCCCGCCATGGCAGATGGCCCCCTGTCGGTGACGGAAGTGGGCATTTTCTGCCCCTACGACCGCAAAGGCTCGCTGGCCGCACCGGATACTGTCATGGGCACCGTTGATCTGATCGACGATGTGCCGGTCGATGTGCATGCCACCACTGTTCCCGCCCATCTCGCACTCGCCTTTGGTGCGCGCTATCGGCTGATGGACGGCGAACCAGACCAGACCGCCACCATCATCGTGACCCATCCACCGATGGGCTCCGACCATGTCACACGGCAAAGCTGGGATATGATGCTGTTTGCGGGCGATAGTGGCCTGTCGACCTATCGCTTTGACAGGCCAGACGAGTTGGTCATCGGGCTGTGGACGCTGCAAATTATGATCGAAGGTCAGACTGTGTTATCGCAGGACTTCAACATCGTCGCACCTCGGAACGCCCCCATGGCGCTTGATGTCTGTTTTGGCGGGCTGACCTCGTGATTCCGTGCGACACTTTTGTTCATTTTATGGCATTCATACGAATTATTCTTGCGCACGCGCTGCAATCGCACTAATTCCCTTTGCACATGCAGAATCCGGGGGCGACCATGGCACATGACGGACAATCCATCGACCAAGGGCCTGTCATTGCTGACCTTCTGGCCCTGACCGCCGATGCGGTGGCCGAGGTTGACAGTCTGTTCCAAACCGCCCGCGAAAGCCTCCGCGCGCATGTGACCCTGGCAGGCAAAGTATCGGCCAAGGCATTGGACGACCACCAGTTTGCCGCCCATTCCCTTGCATGGCTCGCCACCTATGCGCAGGCCCTGCGGCAGATGCAGGCATGGGCCACGCAACTGCGGGCCGATGGTGCGTTCGGGCAGATGGAGGCATTGATCCATCAGATCGCCTTTGGCGAATACCTCGCGCAGATTTACGGTGGCATTCCGATGTCACAGGGCGAAATGGCCCGCTTGTCGGATGTCTGGGTCACGGCCAGCCCTGGCGATGCGGCCACCCGGCTGATCGCGCAAGGCAACACATCCGTCACCCGCATAGCCCTTGTGGCCTGCATGCGCGATAACGCAGGACGCGCCACATTTGGGGTCACGGGCCTTGATGCCGAGCTGGAAATGATCCGCGACCAGTTTCGCCGTTTCGCCGATGAAGAGGTCGTCCCCCACGCTCATGGCTGGCACCTGCGGGACGAGCTGATCCCGATGGAGGTGATCGACAAGCTGGCCGAAATGGGTGTGTTCGGACTGACCATTCCCGAGGCGCATGGCGGCTTCGGCCTGTCCAAGGCCAGCATGGTCGTCGTCAGCGAAGAACTGTCGCGCGGCTATATCGGTGTGGGCTCGCTGG
>JANNBG010000152.1:0-7786 GCA_031385205.1 Rhodobacterales bacterium | reverse complement strand
GGATGTGGGGGTGGGGGCAGGCCCGGTGGGCATGGACCATGTGGTGCCCGCGCGTCCGTTGGGGCAGTTCGCAGCAGCTTGGGCAGCATTTGTGGCGCGCAAGATGGCAAACCCGCGCATCGTGGTGCTGGGCGGTGGTGTGGCGGGCATCGAGCTGGCCATGGCCGTGCGGCACCGGGTGCAGGCAGAGGTGACCGTGGTGGACAAAGGGCAGGCCCTGTCCGGTGTTGGGCCACGCGCGCGGGCGGCGGTGCTGCGGCATGCGGCAGGCATCACGATCATCGCACATGATGCCGTGGTGGCGGTGGGGCCAAGGGATGTGACACTGGCCAGCGGGCAGATCATTGCGACAGATTTCACCATCGGCGTGGCGGGCGCGGCACCGCAGGGCTGGCTTGCAGACCTTGGCTTGGACATGGTCGAGGGCGCGATTGCGGTGGGGCCGACGCTGCAATCCAGCGATGACGCCATTTTTGCCGCAGGTGATTGCGCCCATCAGGCGCATGCGCCACGGCCCAAGGCGGGCGTCTTTGCCGTGCGCGCGGCCCCTGTTCTGCATCACAATCTGCGCGCGGCCTTGGCGGGCCAGCGCTTGCGTGCTTTTCGCCCGCAACGCGATTACCTGAAAATCATCTCGATGGGGGGCAAACTGGCGGTGGCCGAAAAGTTCGGGCTGGTGGCACAGGGCGCGTGGGTGTGGCGCGTGAAAGACCGCATCGACCGGGCGTTCATGGACAAACTGTCCCGCTTTCCCGCAATGCCCCAGACCGCGCTGCCCCGCGATGTGGCACAGGGCGTGGCGCAGGCCATGGGTGACGCGCCAATGTGTGGCGGCTGCGGGGCCAAGGTGGGGGCGGTCACGCTGACCACATCTTTGGCGCAACTGCCGCGGCCTTTGCGGGCGGATGTGGTGGCGGGCGCGGGCGATGATGCGGCGATCCTGCGGGTCGGCGGGCAGCATCAGGTCATCACGACCGATCATTTGCGCAGCTTTACCTGCGACCCGCGCATCATGGCGCGCATCGCAGCCCAGCATGCGCTGGGTGATATCTGGGCCATGGGGGCCAAACCTCAGGCGGTGCTGGCGCAGATCACCCTGCCTGCGCTGGGGCCAGCCCTGCAGGCCGACATGTTGGCCGACATCCTGCAGGCGGCAGGGGTGGTGTTTGCGGCGGCGGGCGCGGATGTGGTGGGTGGGCATACGACGGTAGGGGCGGAATTGACCATCGGCTTTACGATCACCGGGTTGGTCAACGGCGCCCTGCGCAAAGGCGGGGCATTGCCGGGCGATGTGCTGATCCTGACCAAACCCTTGGGCAGCGGCACCATCATGGCAGCAGAAATGGCCATGGCGCGCGTGCCAGGGCTGATCCTGGGCGAGGTGGTTGCGGGTGCCTTGGCCATGATGCAGCGCAGTCTTGCGCCAGCGGCAAGTGTGATCGGGCCTGTGGCCCATGCAATGACGGATGTGACGGGCTTTGGCCTTGCGGGGCATCTGCTGGAAATGCTGCGGGCGTCCGGCTGCGGTGCCGTGCTGCGACTGGCGGACGTGCCGCTGATGCCGGGGGCTGAGGTTTTGGCGGCTGCTGGTGTGGCGTCAACGTTGGCACCCGATAACCGCGCTGCGGTGTCTTGGCAAATGGATGCGCCCGAAACATCGCGGGCCGCATTGCTGTACGACCCGCAAACCGCAGGCGGGTTACTGGCGGCAGTGCCTGCCGATCAGGCGGCAGGCGTGCTGACTGCCCTGCTGGCACTGGGCGAAGAGGCCGCGATCATCGGCGCGGTGGTGGCAGGCGATGTGCGGCTGCAGGTGACCTCGTCACATCAGTTCGCACGGCACCGCGACTTTTGCCCCGATCCTGCAGGCGAGCAGATGTAAGACCCTGATCCAAGCTGGCGCACAATGTGCCGACGTCCGGGCACATATCGCACGGGCTGGTTGGCCCGCGGGGTGGCCAGCCAATCAAAACCGTTGATCCCGGTGCTTGCCTTCAGAACAAAAACCCGCGCAGGCGATGCGCCCTCGACAGCGGCGGCTTGCGCGTGAACGGGCGAAGGGCCGCACAGACTGATCAAGGCCGCAGTAACAAGTGCGACCATATGGGGCGATAAAGCGATACCCGACTTTGGCATAGGACGACTCCGGTATAGGGCGATCGTCTGCCGTCACCCGTGCCAGTACCGGTTCAGACCCGAAGCGGAACGGTTTGGGATGCGCCAGTATCGCAGCCAAATTGTGCGTCAGGTTAGCCAAAGGAAATCGACGTGAATGGGGCGCACCCAAGGCATTATTGTGCGATGGGTCACCGGACAATCAACATTTGGATGAATGTCGCAAAGTGCCACAACAGCTAGCCTTTTGCGCCAGCTATTGTTGCAAATTTGAATATGATTCGCAGTGTTTCAGGCCACGTCGCCCGCCTCAAGGGGCGCTAGGGCGTGACCCGTTCATCCAGACGCCAATCAGGCAGACCCAGGTTATCGGGCCACGGATAGACCTCTTTTTGGTCAAAATAGACCACGCCCACCAAACGCGGATATTCGGGCCGCGCCTTGCGCACCTCATTTTCCCAGGCGGCGACGTAATCCGCCTTGCCGGTATAGCCAACCTCGGCCACGACCACCGGCTTTCCGAAGGATGCTGCCCGTTCATAGCGCGGGCCAAGAATATCGGTAAAGCTGCGGTCTTTGCCAAAATTCAATTGGTCATAGGCCTGAAAGCCAAAGACCGACACGCCCACCAGATCGACATAGTCATCGCCCGGATAATAGGCCTCCATGCCTTCATCACCCAAGGGCGACCAGAGAACCTGTATTGCAGGTGCCGCGGCACGGCAGATATCGATCATGCGGCGGTAGGCCGCAATATAGTCTTCGGGTTTCCAACCGGCCCAGATGAACTGACCATCGTTATCGTCCATCTCATGCGCCCAGCGCAACGTCACCGGGCTTTGCAGCGTGCCAAGTACATCGCAAATCGCCTTCATGTTGCCATCATAGGTGCCTGCGGCAATGCCAGTTTGCAGGATTGCCGGGGTGTTGCGTTCGCTGCGGGTCCATGTCCACGGCTCTACCGTCACCACAAGCGCGCGTTTGCGGGCCAAGGCATAGGCATCCGCATCCGTCAGTGAGGGCAGGAAGACGTCTTCCCATGGCAGAAACAGGTGTTCGATGACCAAGGCACCGTCATCGGTATAGTCACCACCCGGATCATAGGCCCCATAAGGCATCGGGCCGGGCGGGGCGGCCAAGGCAGGCACAGCACCGATTGCGGCCATGAACACCACTGCAAATCCTGCACCCTGCAAACGCGTGCGGACATCGCAGTTGGGCGTATGAACGTGGGTCATGGCAGGTTGTCCTTCTGAGAAAGTTCTGTTTCGCATCAATTCACCCACCCCGGGTCAAACACAAAGTGGATCGTTCTGGTGTTGTCGCTGCCCGCGCCTGACGCCGCGAATTCTGCCCGGGTGATCTGCAAGGGGGCCAGTCCAAAGGCCAGGGCATGCAGGCTTTCGATCCCGCGGCCGACAAAGCCTGCAGCCAGCAATGCGATGACAAAGCCAACAGCGGCAAACTGGGCGGCAACATCGCGGGTATTGTCACGCCAGTTGATCCCATTCTCGCGGATGTGATGCACGACGATCACCGCGACAAGGCTGGCATACAACACGGCATTCAGCATCGACAGCAGCAGAAAACCGCGCGCGTTGGTCAGATCTTGCGCCAGCAGCACGGGCAAGGTGCAGCCGAGTGCCTGCACGGCATACAACCCGATCACTTTCGGCGGCAACATGCGTGAGGCGGCCTTGCCCTTGGGCGTGATGCGGAAATCAACAAACCTGCCCGTCAGCCTGTCACGCAGGGCCATCGTGCAGCCCCAGAACACCCATGGCCATTGCAGGCTGAGGAAAAGCGCCTTTTCCCAGCCGATCACCGGGGCCCGCAGGGGGCGAAAGAACCCGTCATGCCGCATCAGATAGGCAATGGCGGTCAGGAACACGACGGTCGGCAGGGCATGGCCCACAAAGGCAGGATAGGTCACGTCGGCAAACCGGATGTCAAAGGTGATGCCGATGATGGGCACGGCATACATCGTGGCCGATGTCAGTGCGAAAAGCGGATACCAAAGCTGGCAGAACACGAAAAGAAACCGCAGGCGTGGTGGCAGGCGTTTGAAATAGCGCGGCGTGTGGGTCAAAAGGACCGTCAGCAGACTGCGCGACCATTGGAATTCCTGCGTGACCATATCGGCCACATTGGCAGGCCCATCACCAAAGGCGATGGCGTCGATGGCATGCACCCCGCGCCACCCGCCTGCGTTCATCAGCATGGAGGTGGAATGATCTTCGGCCAATTCCGGCCCCAACCCGCCCACCTGTTGCAACGCGGCCGTGCGCACAGCGTAATGCGACCCGATACACATCGGCGCAAAGGCGGCGGTATAGCCGGACTGAAACACACCGTGAAACGCGGCTTCGGTGTGCAGGCGCGTGCGTGCGGCCCAACTGCCATCGGCATTGGCGGCGCAGATCGACGGGGCCGACACATAGCCCACCCCCGGATCGGCAAAGGGCCGCAGCATTTCGCGCAAGTACCTCGGCTGGGGCACATGGTCTGCATCCAGCTGGCTGACCACATCGTAATCGGCATAACCCCAATGGTCATAGAAATACGCAAGGTTGCCTTCCTTGCAGCGCGCCCGTCGGGGCCAGACCGGCTGGTGATAGGCCGTGATACCCTTGCGGGACGAGATTTTCACCCCGTGTGCGGCGCACCAAGCCACGGTTTCATCCATCGGGTCTTCATCCGCAATCCATGTGTCATGCGGGTAATCCTGCGCCAGCATCGCCTGCAGCGTCACGCGCAGCACATCAAACGGCTCTGACGGCGTCTTGGTCACAATCATTGCCACACGCAACTGCCCCGGCACGGGATCAGCGGCACCTGACCGGCTGGCATGCAGCAGGACATAGATAAAGAAGACCTGCAGGACATAGACCCAGATCAGCGGAATGGTGACCATCAGGAACCCCGGCCAGCCAATGAAGTGCTGTGGGTCTAACCACCATTGCCAGAAATAGACCGCCGATATGGCCCACAACACCATCAGCGCGAGATAGCGTATCCGGCGTGTGCCGGTCAGCAGCGGCACGATCCTGGCGTCGGTTCGGCTGTCAAACGGCCCGTGCATAACCAGCCTCCAAGCCAAACCACGGGGCTGCATCGCCGATAATCTGGTCAATATCTGACAGCATAGTACGAAACCCCAGCAGCCGTGCCGCACGCGCCGGGTCTGCCAGCAGCACAGGCGGATCACCCGCGCGACGCGGCATTTCGCTGACCGGCACAGACCGCCCCGTCATGCACGCAATCGCCGCCACGATCTGCCGTACCGACAGCCCCTGCCCGCTGCCCAGATTGACCGCGTCACTTTCCCCGCCGTTTTGCAAATGTGCCAAGGCCAGCACATGCGCGCGTGCCAGATCAGCCACATGGATGTAGTCGCGGATGCAGGTGCCATCCGGCGTATCATAATCCGTGCCAAAGATGCCCAATGCCCCGCGCCTGCCCGCCGCCGCCAGCAGGGCCAGAGGGATCAGATGGGTTTCGGGATCATGGCGTTCGCCCAGCTGCCCTTCAGGGTCCGCCCCTGCCGCGTTGAAATAGCGCAGGCTGATATGGCGCAGGCCATAGTCATGCAACATCTGTTCGCAGATCAATTTCGTCCGGCCATAGGGGTTGATCGGCTTTTGCACGGTCATCTCGTCAATCGGCAGGGCGTCAGGGATGCCATAGGTCGCACAACTGGACGATAGCACCACCTGGCTGACCCCTGCTGCCCGGCAGCCAGCCAGCAGGCCAATCATGCCGCCAACATTATTGTCATAGTATTTGGCCGGGTCCGCCATCGACTCGCCCACATAGGCCGACGCGGCAAAATGGATGACCGCTGTCGCCTGATGCTGGCGAAGCGCCTGTTCCACTGCCGCCGCATCCCGCACATCACCTTGCACCAGCGGACCCCAGCGCACATGACCCGCGTGCCCCGTTGTCAAGTTATCAAAAGTGACAGGCGTGTAACCCGCCTTCTGCAACGCCTTGCAGGCGTGCGACCCGATGAAACCGGCCCCACCCGTCACCAGAATGGTGCCCGCCGCGCGCATGTCAGGCCAGCGCCAACGCGCGTTGATTGCTGACGCCCAGTTCATCCCTGAAATATGCAATCGTCCGCTGCAGGCCCTCGGCCAGTGCGACCTTCGGAGACCAGCCAAGACTGCCCATCGCGCGGGAAATGTCCGGCTTGCGTTGGCGTGGGTCATCCACAGGCAACGGCCGCGCCACGATGCGCGAGCGCGAACCCGTTTGCCGCAACACCTCATCCGCCAGTGCCTGCATGGTGAATTCCACCGGGTTTCCGATGTTGACGGGGCGCGTTTCAGCGGATGCCATCAGTGACGTCAGGCCTGCGATCAGATCATCAACATAGCAGAACGACCGCGTCTGCTGGCCTTCGCCATAGATCGTCAGGTCGGCCCCGGTCAGCGCCTGTACCACAAAGTTCGACACAACCCGCCCGTCATCGGGGCTCATCCGTGGGCCATAGGTCTTGAAGATGCGTGCAATGCGCGTCTCGACCCCGGCATGGGTGCCAAACTCCCAAAACAGCGTTTCGGCGGCGCGTTTGCCTTCGTGATAGCAGGCGCGTGGGCCCAGCGTGTTCACGCATCCCCGGTAATCTTCATGCTGGGGCGAGATTTCGGGATCGCCGTACACCTCGGACGTTGACGCCTGCAGGATACGCGCCCCCTTTTGCTGTGCCAGCGACAGCAGCGCCAACACGCCTTGGGTACAGGTCCGGAAGGTATGCAACGGATTTTTTTGATACAACGGCGGCGACGCAGCACAGGCCAGATTGTAAATCTGGTCGATCGGCCCGGCGATGGCGAAAGGGTCATTGATATCTTGACGGATAAAACGAAACCCGTCGCGGGACATCAGCGGCGCAATATTGCAGGTGCGCCCGGTCTGCAGATTATCCAGACAAATGACACTGCGCCCATGGTCGAGCAGCCAGGTGCAAAGATGTGACCCCACAAAACCGGCACCACCCGCAACCAGGATTGTTTTGCGCGTCCAGACTCGAAAGGCAGTTCCGGTACGTCAAAGAGGGTCGCTTTCCCGTCCATCGTCATTTCTCCAGTGGAGCAAGATGAAAGTCGTGGATGCCAGATGAACGTCGTCTTAATCGTTAACAGTTATAACTTCTGTCGTCCGGTCGTCGCATCCTCGGTTTGATAGCAGCAGTTCAGTTCTCAAACCTTGATCTGCTCCCCAAATTTACTTTATGTCAATATTACGACAGCGCCGTACAATTGACATAATCTGCCAGCACACGCTTAAGGTAGCGTAAATCGCGCTCCGCGAGCCGTTCGCAAAATATGTACATCCTAAGGTTGCGTCTGTTCTGTAGACCTTCGTCAACCCGCCGCCACTTTGCGCGATATCTGCCGGCAAATGGAATCAGCGATTCTCGAATTAACCAAGACCTTTCAACGCTGTTCGCGTCGTTTCTGATGTAGATTCTGGAACAGTCCGACCGGTCGCTGCAAGGCTGTGATCCTCTGGTGTGGGGCTGCCCAGGAGAACGGTAACACGGGGAGAATGTCCTGCCCAAATCGACGACTGCGGCTCAGGCAAGCTGGAACCGTTCGAAGGTCTGCAAATGCTCCTCGATCAGGCGCTTGTGGCCACGCGCCGAGCCACGGCCGACCCAGCTCCA
>JANNBG010000117.1:0-6433 GCA_031385205.1 Rhodobacterales bacterium | reverse complement strand
GACCGCCCGAATAGGCGAGGACGACTTTTTTCGGGGCAAACTTGGCGGGCATATCAGCTTCCCTTAGGTGCGTGTGCGGCGGGGTGTATTGGCTTTTGCCAAAGGGAACAAGTCTTAGACGCTGGAGCCGCGCAGCAGCAGTTCGGGGGCAATGCGGATGAGTGCCGCGTCTGTTTGCCGCCCGTCAAGCACATCGAGGATGAGTTGCGCTGCGCGGGTGCCGATATCGCGCGGGAAGGGGTTGATGGTGGTCATGGAGGGCACGCAGATCGCCCCGATTTCATAGTCGCCAAACCCCGCGATCGAGATTTGGGTGGGCACGGTCACGCCACGCCGTTGGCATTCGGTCAGCGCCCCAAAGGCGGAAAGATCTGATACGCAGATGACGGCCTGGGTGTCTGGCAAGGTTTCAAGCAGCCGCCCCATGGCCTGCGCACCTTCGCGCATGGAAATGGGGGGCACGCCCGCCGCGATCAGGCGTGTGGCATCCAAGCCGTGGACCTGCATTGCCGCGATGAAACCCGCACGTCGGTCGGTACCACGCGTATCGCGGCTGGCATCGCCGCCGATAAAGGCGACGCGGGTGAGGCCTTTTGCCACAAAGTGATCGACCATGCCGCGCACGGCATTGGCGTTGGAAAAGCCGATGACATGGCCGATGGGTTGATCGGGCAAATCCCATGTTTCGATCACCGGAATACCTGCATTTGTCAAAAGCCGGCGTGCGCGGTCAGTATGGCGGCCGCCTGTGACCACAATCGCCTCAGGCCTGCGGCGGAGCAGTTGTTCGATCAGGTGTTCCTCTTCGGCCATGTCATAGTTTGTATAGCCCAGCAGGGTTTGCAGGCCGCGCGCCTTGAGGCCATCCGACAGGCCGCCGACAGTATCGGCAAAGTTGGCGTTGTTGATGGAGGGGATGGTGACGGCGACAAAATCGGTACGTTGCGAGCGGAGGTTGGAGGCGGTGGCATCAAAGACATAGCCAAGGTCTTCGGCGGCCTGCAGGATTTCGGCGCGGGTGGCGGTGCTGACGGAGGCATCGGCCTTGAAGGCGCGGCTGACGGTCATGGGGGAGACGCCTGCGATGCGGGCGACATCGGCCATGGTGGGGGGCTTGCGCAGGGTCATAGTGCGGCCATGATCTGATCGATGATGGCGGCAAGTGGTTGGTCGATATCCACTGTGATGGCTTCATCTGACCCCGGTGGTTCCAGCGCTGCAAACTGGCTGTCGAGCAGGGCCAGTGGCATGTAATGCCCGGTGCGTTGCGCCATGCGGGCGGCGATGAGGTCACGGCTGCCTGACAAATGCACGAATTGCACGGCACCCGCTGTGCGGATGCAGTCACGGTAGGCGTGTTTCAGGGCGGAACATCCGACGATCACGGGGGCATCATCGCGCAGGCAAGCGGCGACGGCATCGAGCCAGGGCCAGCGGTCATCATCGGTGAGGGGTGTGCCCGCGCGCATCTTGGCGACGTTTGCGGCGGAATGCAGATCATCGCCATCGTGGTAGGGGATGTTCAGACGGTTGCTGAGGGCTTCACCGACAGAGGTTTTCCCGCAACCCGCGACACCCATGATGACAATGCGCAGGGTCATAAGGATGCTGTGATCCCGCCATCGACATAGAGGATATGCCCGTTCACAAAGCTGGCGGCGTCGGAGGCGAGGAAGATGCTGGCGCCCTGTAATTCCTCGACCTTTCCCCAACGCCCTGCAGGTGTGCGTTTCGCCAGCCAATCGGAAAACGCGGGGTCTGCGACGAGGGCGGCATTCAGGGGGGTATCGAAATATCCCGGGGCGATGGCATTGCAGTTGAGCCCGTATCTGGCCCAATCGGTGGCCATGCCTTTGGTCAGGTTGCCGACAGCGCCTTTGGTGGCGGTATAGGGCGCGATTCCGGGGCGGGCGAGGGCGGTTTGGACGGAGGCGATGTTGATGATCTTGCCTTTGCGCCGGGCAATCATATGCCGTGCAACAGCCTGACCGACGTGGAACACCGTGGCAATGTTGGTTTGCAGCAGGCGTTCAAAGGCGTCTGCGGGAAAATCTTCCAGCGGGGCGCGGTGCTGCATGCCGGCGTTGTTGACAAGGATGTCGATGGGGCCCACCTGCGCCTCGAACCCGTCCACTGCCGTACGCACGGCCTGATGATCTGTGGCATCAAAGGCCAGCGTTTGCGCGCCCGCAATCTGCCCCGCTGCCGCCGCCAGTTTTGCCACATCCCGCCCGTTCAGCACCACCTGCGCGCCCGCCGCAGCCAGCCCTTGGGCCAAGGCAAAGCCGATGCCTTGTGATGATCCGGTAATCAGCGCCCGCTTGCCTGTCAGATCAAAAAGCTGCAACCCCAAGCGCGCATCCCCCACAGTTTGCCCTCGACAAGGGCAGAGTCCAATGTTTATGTTATCGTTAACAATAGCTGTCAAGCTGGAGATGCTTATGCCGAAACCGCATATTTTGCAAATGGGCAGCTATCCCGCATGGGACCAGACGCCACTGGATGCTGCATTCCATATGCACCGGTATTTTGACGCGGGCGACAAAGCGGCATTCCTGACAGACATTGGCCCACAAGTGCGCGGCATTGCAACCCGTGGTGACCTAGGGGCCAATGCGGCAGTGATTGCGGCCTGCCCGAAGCTAGAGGTCATCAGTGTTTATGGTGTGGGTTATGACGCGGTGGATATGGCGGCAGCCCGTGCGCGTGGGATACGGGTGACGAATACGCCGGATGTGCTGACCGATGATGTGGCTGACCTTGGCGTCGCCATGATGTTGGCCCAGACGCGGGGGGTTTTGGCGGCGGATGCGTTTGTGCGGGATGGGTCTTGGGCCAAGGGGCCGTTTCCGTTGCGGCGCAAGGTCAGCGGGCGGCGGGCGGGTATACTGGGCTTGGGGCGCATCGGGTTTGCCATTGCGCACAGGTTGGCGGCGTTTGGGATGCAGATTTCTTATGCGGCCACCGGGCCAAAAGAGACGCCTGCGGGGTGGACCTATCAGCCCGATCCGGTGGCCCTGGCTGCGGGATGTGATTTCCTGTTTGTGGCCTTGGCGGCGTCTGCGGTGACGCGGCATATCGTGAGTGCGGATGTGATAAAGGCTGTGGGGTCCGAGGGGATGATCATCAACATTTCCCGTGCGGCAAACATAGAGGAAGAGGCGCTTTTGGCCGCATTAGAGACGGGTTTGCTGGGGTCAGCCGCGTTGGATGTGTTTGAGGGCGAGCCGAACCTGAACCCACAGTTTCTGGCATTACCCAACGTCTTGCTGCAACCGCATGCGGGCAGTGGCACCACCGATACACGCCGCGCCATGGGGCAGTTGATGCGCGATAACCTGACGGCGCATTTCGCAGGCGCGCCGTTGCCCACCCCGGTGCTGTGATGCGGGCGATTGTCATTCATGCGGCGCATGATCTGCGGATCGAGGAGTCCGTGGTGGAGGCGCCGGGGCCGGGCCAGTTGCGCCTGCGATTGGCCACGGGTGGGGTGTGCGGGTCTGACTTGCACTACTATAACCACGGCGGTTTCGGGGCTGTGCGTCTGAAGCAGCCGATGATTTTGGGGCATGAGGTTTCGGCGTTTGTGGAGGAGTTGGGTGCGGGTGTGACCGGGTTTGCGGTGGGCCAACTGGTGGCCGTATCCCCCAGCAGGCCCTGCGGCGCGTGTCGTTATTGCGCCGAGGGTCTGCTAAATCAGTGTCTGCATATGCGGTTTTACGGGTCGGCCATGCCCTTCCCGCATATTCAGGGTGCGTTTCGCGAGGTACTGGTGGTGGATGCCGCCCAATGCGTGGATGCGACGGGTCTGACGGCGGGTGAGGCGGCGATGGCGGAGCCGCTGGCGGTGACCCTGCATGCAACCGTGCGGGCGGGGGGCATGCTGGGCAAGCGGGTGCTGGTGACTGGCTGTGGACCGATTGGGGTGCTGGCGATATTGGCGGCACGCCGGGCGGGCGCGGCAGAGATTGTGGCGACGGATTTGTCGGATTTCACCTTGGGCTTGGCGGCGCGGATGGGGGCGGACCGGGTGATGAACATGGCCAGCACGCCGGATGCCCTGGCGGGGTATAGCCCCGACAAAGGGTATTTCGACGTGCTGTATGAATGTTCCGGTGCGGGCCCTGCTTTGGCGGCTGGCATTGCGGCGCTGCGGCCACGGGGGGTGATCCTGCAACTGGGGCTTGGGGGCGATATGACCCTGCCGATGATGGCGATTACGGCCAAGGAGTTGGACTTGCGCGGGTCATTCCGGTTTCATGGCGAGTTTGCGGTGGGGGTGGGCCTAATGCAAAAGGGGCTGATCGACGTGAAGCCGCTTATCACCCACACGGTGGCAATGGATGACGCGGAAAGCGCGTTCAAGCTGGCATCCGACCGCACACAGGCGATGAAAGCGCAGATTGTGTTTTCTGTTTGAGTTGCTGCGAAGGCGGCGATGTTATCGATAACTTTTTGCTTGACAGCATCGGGCCGTAGGGTCCAGCGTAAGGTCTAACCTTGGGAGGGGTGTCGGAATGTCTGCGGCCAGCGAGGGTCTTTTCTTCGATGATGTGCGCAAGTCTTTTGGCGGCACTGCTGCGCTGAAAGGTGTGTCCCTGCGCGTGACGCGCGGCGAGATTGTGGCGCTGCTGGGCGAAAATGGGGCGGGGAAATCGACGCTTATCAAGACGTTGGGGGGTATTCATCGGCCTGATAGGGGCAGCGTGTCGATTGACGGGGTGGCGTATCAGCACGAGGCAGGCAAATCGGGCGGGCAGAAGGTGGCGTTTATTCATCAGGATCTGGGCCTGATTGAATGGATGAGCGTGGCCGAGAATATCGCCTTGGCGCTGGGCTATGCGCAAAAGGGCCGCAGAATCGACTGGACGGCAACCGAGGCTGCAGCAGACCGGGCGCTGGCACTGGTGGATGCGGATTTCCCGGCAACGATGCGGGTATCCAGCTTGACGCGGACGCAGAAATCATTGGTGGCGATTGCGCGGGCTTTGGCGGCGGAGTGTGATTTTCTGGTGCTGGATGAACCGACGGCCAGCCTGCCTGCGGATGAGGTGGAACGGCTGTTTGCGGCGCTGCGGCCTTTGAAGGCCAAAGGTGTGGGGATGATTTATGTCAGCCATCGTCTGGATGAGATTTTCAGGATTGCGGACCGTGTGGCGGTGCTGCGTGATGGGCAGATGGTGGGCATGCGGGCAATTGGCGAGACGACGCCAGAGGCATTGGTCAGCCTGATTGTGGGCCGCAAAGCGCGTGAGATTAACCGGCCAGATGTGCTGGCTGGCCCGGCGATCCTGCAAGTGCAGGCCTTGGTGACGCCGCAGGTGGGGCCGGTGAGTTTTGACATCAAGCGGGGGGAATTGCTGGGTCTGGCAGGTCTGCGGGGTGCTGGGCACGAGGATATCGGGCGGGCGCTGTTTGGGGTGATCCGGCATAAGGGGACGGTCAGGCTGAACGGGAGGGTGCCGAACCTTGCCACGGCACAGACGGCGATGGCGTCGGGGATTGGACTGGTGTCGCGGGACCGGGTGGGGGAAAGCGTGGCACCGGGGATGACGATCCGCGAGAATGCGTTTGTGAACCCATCGGCGACGGGGCGGAACCTGCTGTCATTCATGCGGCCCCAGCGCGAGGGCGAGATGGCGCGGGCGATTGGGAAACGCGTGGGCCTGTCACCCAATGACCCGACCCTGACGATCGAGGCACTGTCAGGCGGCAATCAGCAAAAGGTTGTGGTGGGGCGCTGGCTGGAGTCCGGGCGGACACTGCTGATTACCGAAGACCCGACGGCGGGCGTCGATGTAGGGGCCAAGGCCGAGATTTACCATCTGCTGTATGAAGCCTTGGCCAGCGGCATGGGGGTTCTGGTGGTATCCACCGATTTTGAAGAAATCGCGAATATCTGCCACCGCGCCATTGTGTTCAGCCGGGGATTGCCGGTGGCGGAATTGACGGGGGTAGATTTGTCAACCGCGACGTTGATTCAGGCGGCATCGGCGGGGGAAGCCGCATAATGCCGGGCATAGAATCAAACGCGGTGGAGCCGACGAAGGACGAGTTGAAGGGGCTGTCTTTGGGGGCAAAAGCGCTGCGGCTGGCACCCACCTATGGGTTGGTGATCCTGATGTTCGCCTTGATCATCCTGTTTTCCATTCTGCTGCCGGAGACGTTTCCGACCAAGCTGAACGTGCGGGCGATTTTGTCTGACAAGGCGATCATTGCGATGCTGTCTTTGGCGGCGATGATCCCGATGGTGGCGGGGCGGATTGATCTGACGGTGGGGTATGGGATTGTGCTGTGGCACATTCTCGCGATTTCATTGCAGACTTTGTATGGGTTTCCGTGGCCGCTGGCGGTGCTGACAGTGCTGTTGCTGGGCGTGCTGACCGGGATGCTGAACGGCATTCTGGTCGAGGTGGCGCGGATTGACAGTTTC
>JANNBG010000095.1:0-2314 GCA_031385205.1 Rhodobacterales bacterium | reverse complement strand
CCAGCGCAAGCTGGGAGGCGAGGTGCGCCCGGTGGTGGTGAATGTGTGCAACTTTGCCAAGGGTGATCCGGCGCTGCTGTCTTATGATGATGCGCGCACCTTGTTCCATGAATTCGGCCATGCGCTGCATAACATGCTGTCGGACGTGACCTACGGCTTTGTGGCGGGCACCAATGTGGCGCGGGACTTTGTGGAGTTGCCGTCGCAGCTGTATGAACACTGGCTGGAGGTGCCGGAGGTTTTGGCGCAGCACGCGCGGCATGTGGACACGGGCGAGGCGATGCCTGCGGATATGCTGAAACGGCTGCTGGCGGCGGGGACGTATGACCAGGGCTTTGCGACGGTGGAGTTTTTGGCGAGCGCCTTGGTGGATTTGGTGTTTCATGACGGGGCACCTCCTGCGGACCCGATGGCTTTGCAGGCGGAGGTGTTGGAGACGTTGGGGATGCCACGGGCCATCGTGATGCGGCATGCGACGCCGCATTTCGGGCATGTGTTTTCGGGCGACGGGTATTCGTCAGGGTATTACAGTTACATGTGGTCGGAAGTGATGGATGCCGATGCATTTGCGGCGTTTGAGGAGGCGGGTGATCCGTTTGATCCTGCGGTCGCGGCGCGGTTGGAAAAGTTCATCCTGTCAGCAGGCGGGTCGCAGGATGCCGAGGTGCTGTATACGGCATTCCGGGGGCGGATGCCGGGAGTGGAGGCGTTGTTGAAAGGGCGCGGATTGCTGGAGGTAACGTAGGATTTGCGTATTTTTGCAAACAGAAAGCGAAAGAGCGCTGCGGCGGTTGCGGTTTACGACAAGTTTGGTTCGTAAATCGTCGAGCAGCGGCGAGTTCTGCGGATAGGGTGGCGGAAAAGGGAGAACACCCATGCCACTGACCATGAACCGTGAGGTTTTCATCACTTGTGCCGTGACGGGATCAGGTGGCACGCAGGACCGCAGCCCGCATGTGCCGCGCAGCCCGCAGCAGATTGCCGAGAGTGCGATTGCGGCGGCAAAGGCGGGGGCGGCGGTGGTGCATTGCCATGTGCGCGACCCTGAGACGGGCAAGCCATCACGCGATTTGAAGCTGTACCGCGAGGTGACGGAGCGCATTCGTGACAGTGCGACAGATGTGGTCTTGAACCTGACGGCGGGCATGGGGGGGGATTTGCTGTTCGACGGGACAGATACGATGCGGGCTTCGGCGCGGTCTGACATGGCAGGTGCGGAGGAACGCGTGGCGCATGTGGTGGAGTGTCGGCCGGAAATCTGCACCTTGGACTGCGGCACGATGAACTTTAACGAGGCCGATTATGTGATGGTCAACACGCCGGGCCTGCTGCGCGATATGGCGCGGCGCATGGTGGCATCAGGTGCGCGGATCGAGATAGAGGCGTTCGATACGGGGCATTTGTGGCTGGCAAAGGAGCTGGTGCGCGAGAGCGTGATCCCTGCGCCCACTTTGGTACAGCTGTGCATGGGCGTGCCCTGGGGTGCGCCGGATGATCTGCACACGTTTCTGGCGATGGTGGCAAATGTGCCGGGCGATTGGCATTGGAGCGCGTTCGGGCTGGGGCGCAACCAGATGCCCTATGTGGCGGCGTCGGTGCTGGCCGGGGGCAATGTGCGCGTAGGTTTAGAAGATAATCTGTGGCTGGGCAAAGGGGTACTGGCCACCAACGCGGAATTGGTGGAACGTAGCGTCAGCATCATCACTGATCTGGGCGCGCGCGTGCTGACGCCTGCAGAGGTGAGGGCAAAGCTGCAACTGACCAAAAGGGCCCCCGCATGAAACGCATTGCTTTACTTTTGCTGCTGGCGGCTTGTTCGCCTGACCACCCCTCTGCCCGCTATCTGACCGTTGGGCAGATCGTGCAACCCATCGACGTGGCCCGGCTGGAGGGCACCTGGGACGAGGTGGCGAGTTTCCCGGCAGGCTATACGGGTGATTGTGTGGGCACAACGGTGACGTTTACCCCACCGGATGCCGAGGGCCGGGTGGGCGTGACGCATCAATGCCGGGTGGGTGGGCGCATCGTGCAGGTAAGAGATGTGCTGCGTGCCACGGGGCCGGGGCGGCTGGCCGGGCGGGTGGACACAGAGCTGTTCGCGGGCGAGTTGCTGGTGTTGGGCGGGGCGGATGGCGGACGAACGCTGTTTCTGGGCACGCAAAGCCGGGTGACGGGGTTCGTGTTGCACCGCGACCGCAATATCAGCCCTGAAACGATGGACCGGGCTGTCGAGGTGTTTCGCGCGAATGGCTATGACGTGGCAGCGTTGCAGCGGACAAAGCAGAGGTAGGGCATGAAGGCTGCACTGATTGGG
>JANNBG010000093.1:0-1519 GCA_031385205.1 Rhodobacterales bacterium | reverse complement strand
TGATACGCCGCAGAACATCAGGGATGCAGGCAAAGCGGCGATAGATGCGGGGCGCACGCGGTATACGGCGGTAGATGGCATCCCGGAGCTGAAGGCGGCGATTTGTGCAAAGTTTCTGCGGGAAAACGGGCTGACCTATGTGCCTGCACAGGTAACGGTGGGCACGGGTGGCAAGCAGATCCTGTATAACGCATTCATGGCGACGTTGAATGCGGGGGATGAGGTGATCATCCCGGCGCCGTATTGGGTAAGTTACCCGGATATGGTGCTGCTGGCAGGGGGTACACCGGTGGCGGTGCCCTGCGGGATTGCGACGGCATTCAAGCTGACACCAGCACAGTTGGAGGCGGCGATTACGCCCCGGACGAAGTGGTTCATCTTTAACAGCCCGTCGAACCCGACGGGGGCGGGGTATACGCAAGGTGAGTTGCGGGCGTTGTGCGACGTGCTGCTGCGGCATCCACAGGTGTGGGTGATGACGGATGACATGTACGAACATTTGGTGTTCGATGACTTTGTGTTCACGACGCCTGCACAGGTGGAACCGGGGCTGTATGATCGGACTTTGACCTGCAATGGGGTCAGCAAGGCCTATGCGATGACGGGCTGGCGGATTGGCTATGCGGCGGGGCCGGTGGCATTGATCAAGGCGATGGGGACAGTGCAATCGCAGTCAACGTCGAACCCCAGTTCGGTCAGCCAATATGCGGCGCTGGAGGCGCTGAACGGGACACAGGACTTTTTGCCGGGGTTCCGGGAAGTGTTCCAACGTAGGCGCGATCTGGTGGTGGGGATGCTGAATGACGCACGCGGCATCGTGTGCCCAAAGCCGGAGGGGGCGTTTTATGTGTATCCGGATATTTCGGGGTGCATTGGGAAGGTGACCCCTGCAGGCACGCGGATCACGGATGACGAAGTGTTTGCGACGGCATTGCTGGAGGAGACTGGCGTGGCGGTGGTGTTTGGGGCGGCGTTTGGATTGAGCCCGAACTTTCGGGTCAGCTATGCGACGTCGGATGCAGCACTGGTAGAGGCTTGCACGCGGATACAGGGGTTTTGCGGGGCTTTGCAGTAATGGGCGACGAACTGCCGGAATACTATTTTCGGGTCAGGGAAAACGGGGCGGTGGTGTTCCGGGTGGACACGGAAAATCGCCAGCGGCGGATTGATATGGAAGAGATCGCGTCGGTCAACGTGAAGAACGGCACGGTGAAGGCGCATGGGGAACGGGTGCTGTCTGAGACGGAACTGGCGGTGATTGGGACTTGGGTGGCGCAGCGGCAAGTGGTGCTGGCGGGCCGGGATGTGGATGACATCTTGCGGGCGGTGGACCATTTGAACCTGACGACGCAATGGGTGCAATCACGCGCAACGGAGGCGCAGCTGGATGATGTGACGGACGCGCTGCTGCTGGCGATGCATGATCTGCGGACGGTGCTGGTGCGGAAAAAGGCAGAGCGGTTGATGGCGGGGGATGCCGCAATTGTATTGAGTTAATACGACATGTATGCCAAAGTAT
>JANNBG010000072.1:0-3217 GCA_031385205.1 Rhodobacterales bacterium | reverse complement strand
ATCGCCTTCACCACCAAACAGCACATCGAAGCCATCAAACCCAAAGATCCGGTCCGCCCCATCGCCGCCATACAGGCTGTCCAGCCCGGATGCGCCGTCCAGCAAATCGTCTCCCGCCCCACCTGTGACCAGATCATTGTCCTCATTCGCCGAAAGGAAGTCATCCCCTGCGCCACCGCGCAAGGTGTCATTCCCCTCGTTGCCCACAACGGTATCGGTCCCATCACCGCCAGCGATGCTGTCGTGCCCTTCTTCGCCCGAGGCAAAATCGTCACCGTCGCCGCCCATGATGGTGTCCTGTCCCAAAGCGCCACTCAGCACATCATCGCCAGCCAGGCCGCGCAGCAGGTCATCGCCTGTCCCGCCGTCCAGCCCGTCATGTCCCACCCCGCCAAACACGGTATCATTGCCAATACCACCGAACACCTCGTCCTGCGCCCCGCGTGACCCATCAAAGTTATCCGCCCCGCCATTCAACGCCGCCGTCCCGACCAATATGCCAGAATTGATGAACCGACTGCCGGCATTGCTCAGGAAAATCGCATTGACAGACCCCGAAATGCTGCCGGAGTTTGTGATATGTTCAAAGGCAGCTCCGATACTCTTGATGCCATAGTTTGATCCGAGAACATCGCCCGTGTTGGTGATGAACTCCGTTGTGGCCACATCCAGATAGATACAGATATCGTCAGATGCCGTAATCGTCCCCGTGTTCAGCAGATAGAATTTGTCCACACCAACAGAGACTGCGGCAAACCGCGCCGAAATTATGCCCGCGTTGGTGAGGTTGACGATATTGGTAACACCAGACGACGTAATCCCGTTCGCCGCCGCATTCACCGTGCCGGTGCTGCCAACGCTGATACGTCCACCGCCCGTCAGATTCACCGCATTGGCAGCCGAGTAAAGCCCCCCCGCAACCGTCAAATTTGATTGGAGCGATGTCATCGTCACGGCGGTTGCGGTTTCGACAAACAGCAACCCCGTTGCCGCAATGAACCCCGCTTCCCCAAAGCTCAAAGTCTGTGGTGTCGCATTATATCCAGTAATCGCAAAAGATGTCATTTACCCGCTCCAAAGATTGTGTTTTAATTTCGCAATTATATGTGCGATATGCCCTTTCGTCAATCCGGCCGCCAGACACAGGTCTGCCTACAGCAGCACATCCGCCGCCGACAATGTCGCCAGCGTCAGCCCTGTCACAAAGATCATCCCTTCGCCCGGCACGTCGATGCGCAGCCCGAAACCAGAGGCCGAGGCCAATGCCGTCACCGCCGCCAATGACCCCAAATCAAACGCCCGCAGGTCCAGTTTATCCACGTCGTTCTGGAAATCCGTCACCCGGTCCGTGCCTTGCCCGCGCGCAAACACAAACGTATCCGCCCCCGTGCTGCCCGACAGCGTATCATCACCCTGCCCACCGCGCAGCGTATCAAGCCCCGCACCGCCCGACAGCGCATCGTCATCGGCCCCGCCATACAGCACATCATTGCCCGATGACCCGATCACCGTGTCATCGCCAAAACTGCCGTTGACCGTATCGTTCAATAACCCACCGTTCAAAAGGTCATTGCCCAGACCACCTCCCAGCAGATCATTGCCGTCATCGCCGGACAGGTTGTCATCCCCCGCCCCACCGCGCAGGATATCGTTGTCGCTGCCGCCATACAGGTTCTCATTCCCCGCCCCAGCCACAATCGTATCATTGCCGAACCCGCCCTGTACGTAATCCTGCAAACCTATGGACCCGTTAAAGAAGTCAGCCCCACCATTCAGCGCGACGGTCCCCATCAGCGCGCCGGAATTGGTCACAGAACTGCTTGCGTCGCTCAGGTAAATGGAGTTGAAATTGCCAGAGATGGTGCCGGAATTGTTGATATTTTCAAAGGCCGCTCCCGCGGTGTAAATCCCGTAGTTATAGCCGAAAATCAAACCTGAATTGACGATGATCTCGCCGGACGCGGCAGCCACATAAAGTCCGGTCGAATTATATCCCGTAAGTGTGCCGCTGTTGCCCACCGCCACCAGATCGGCGGTCAGGTTCAGCGCCGCAGACCCGCCCGACACCGTTCCCGCATTGGTCACACTCACTTGCCCCGTGCCTGTGGCATAGATCGCGCTCAAGGCCGACACCACCACACCTGTGCTGCTGATATTGACCTGCCCGCCATTGACAAGGTTGGCCCCATAGTCCGTGCCTTGCAGCCCCCCCGCCACGGTCAGAATGGATGTCGCGGTCATGTTCACAGCCGCAGTCGCCGCCGAAACCAGCGCGCCATTGGCCGTGATAAACCCGACCTGCCCGCCCGAAAGATTTTCCGCCGCATTTGATGCCGTCGTAAGTGTAAAAGATGCCCCCTGAAAGCTCCCTGAAAAACTGATTTCAATTACAAAACGCTCAACTTGCGCTGACCACGCGTCAACAGCCTCGTCAATCCACCCGTCAGGCCCAGCCCCGCTACAGCACCATATCCCCCGCTGACAGCAGCGCCAGCGTCAGGCCTGTCACAAAAATCACACCCTCACCCGGCACATCAATCCGCAGCCCAAATGCCGCGTCAGATGACAACGCCCTGACCGCCGCCACGCTTGCCAAATCAAACGCCCGCAGGTCCAGCTTGTCCACGTTGTTCGCGAAATCCGTCACCCGGTCCGTGCCTTGCCCGCGCGCAAACACAAACGTGTCCGCCCCGATGCCACCCGCCATCGTATCGTCGCCTGCGCCACCCCGGATGATATCGATCCCCGCCCCGCCACTCAGTAAGTCATCGCCTTCACCACCAAACAGCACATCGAAGCCATCAAACCCAAAGATCCGGTCCGCCCCATCGCCGCCATACAGGCTGTCCAGCCCGGACGCGCCGTCCAGCATATCGTCTCCCGCCCCACCTGTGACCAGATCATTGTCCTCATTCGCCGAAAGGAAGTCATCCCCTGCGCCACCGCGCAAGGTGTCATTCCCCTCATTGCCCACAACGGTATCGGTCCCATCACCGCCAGCGATGCTGTCGTGCCCTTCTTCGCCCGAGGCAAAATCGTCACCATCGCCGCCCATGATGGTGTCCTGCCCCAATGCGCCACTCAAAACATCGTCGCCACCCAGGCCGCGCAGCAGGTCATCGCCTGTCCCGCCGTCCAGCCCGTCATGTCCCACCCCACCAAACACGGTATCATTGCCAATACCACCGAACACCTCGTCCTGCGCCCCGCGTGACCC
>JANNBG010000019.1:0-1627 GCA_031385205.1 Rhodobacterales bacterium | reverse complement strand
GGGTGGAGGCGGAGGGCGCGGGGTTTCATTCGGTGACGTTGTGGGAGCGTGATCCTGTGCCGACGACACGGCTGCTTACGGATGTGTTCGGGTATGTTGATGCGGGCAGCGAGACGGTGGATGGGCTGGAGCGGTTGCGGTTGAAGGCGCCGGGTTCCGAGACGGGGAATGTGGTGGATATTATCCGCAGCGACCGGGTGGTGGCTGCGCGTCCGGGTGCAGGGACGATCCACCATGTGGCGTTTCGCGCGCGAAACAATGACGAGCAGTTGGGGTGGATCGACAGGCTGGCGACGGCGGGGCACCACACGACCGAGGTGATCGACCGGCAGTATTTCAACGCGATCTACTTTCGGGAACCGGGGGGGATTTTGTTTGAAATTGCGACGGATAATCCGGGGTTTGCGGTGGATGAACCCGTTGAATCGATGGGTAAAGGGCTGATGTTGCCTGCGCAGCATGAAGGGCGGCGGGTGCAGATTGAGCGGTCTTTACCGCCGTTGCGTGTGGCATGAAACGGGTGGGATCAGGCCGTGCACGCACGGGGATTGTGCTGGCGCATGGCAGGGGTGGGTCGGCGGCAGATATTCTGGGGCTGATGGCGAGGTTGGGGTTGCCGGACGTGGCGGCGATTGCGCCGGAGGCTGCGGGCAATAGCTGGTGGCCGGTGTCGTTTTTGTCACCCAATGCGCAGACTGAGGCGCATGTGGGGCGGGGGATTGCGGCGATGGTTGAGGCGGTTGGGGTGCTGGAGGGCGAGGGAATCGTGCGTCAGAACATATGGTTAGGTGGGTTCAGTCAGGGCGCGTGTCTGGCGCTGGAGACGTTTGCGCGGGTGGGGGATGGTTTGGCGGGGGTGTTCGGGTTGTCAGGCGGGTTGGTGGGGACGGGGGATGCGGGGGGGCCTGTTGATGCGCTGCTGTATGGGTATGGGCCGAAGCGGTTCGACTATGCAGGGCGGCGTGAGGGTGCACGGGTGTGGCTGTCGGTGCATGCGCAGGATCCGCACATCCCTTTGACGCGCGCAGAGGAGTCTGCGTTTGTGCTGCGGGGGATGGGAGCGGAGGTGGAATGCCGCGTGTATCCGGGTGCGGGGCATGCGGTAATGCAGCCGGACGTGGCAAGGATGCGGGGGTGGTTGCAGGGATAGGTTTGGCAGGCTGAAGCCCGCCCTATGATTTCGTGGTTAAAGTACTGAAACGGTGGGAAAAATGACGTATGCGGAACGTATGATTGACGTACGAACGTTTGTCTGACGTTGCGGTGGAAACCTCTTCCCCGGCCCCTCTCCCACGGGGAGAGGGGAGCAGTGGCGGCTTACATGCTGCCTGTCAGATCGCCCCAGCCACAGCGGGCGGCCAAGACCTCGACCGCATGATCGGTACCGACGGCCATGCCTGCCCGGAAATCCTTGGACTGTCGGGCCTGCCATGTGTCGCGCATGAGGTGCAGGCCGGAGCGGCTGATCTTTGTGATGGGGGTGCGTAGGGGCAGGGCGCTGCGCCACTTCTTTTGCATGAACCGATAGGCCGCCGTGAAGTCCGGCCCCAATGCGCCATGGTAGCGGTCGTTATGCAGGCAAGGCAGGCCCACGGCAGAAGCGGCCAGCCCTTTGGCGCGCGCGGAT
>JANNBG010000436.1:0-5786 GCA_031385205.1 Rhodobacterales bacterium | reverse complement strand
AAAGACGGGGTCTGGTTCGATGTTGTCCCCGGCGAACGTGCGACAGTCCGGATCCCTTCCGAGCTGGTGGGTGGCCGTTATACAATCATGGAGCATGATATCGCACCTCAGGCGGGGCCGCCGCTGCATTCCCATATCGAGGAGGAGGTTTTCGTTGTGCTGGAGGGCGTCCTTACCTTTGTGAACGGTGACGAGCGGTTCGAAGGGGCTGCCGGTACGATCGTCGTCATCCCGGCGGGTATGCCGCACACTTGGGCCAATCTGTCCGGCAAACGGGCGCGGATGCGGACGATGTTTACGCCGGGTGGCATCGAAAAGCTGTTCTCGAACCTTGCTGGCCTTGGCCCGGATGAGTTTGTGACGCTGGCCGAGACGTTTGGCAGCAAGATACTTGGCCCCGGCCTCGCAGCCTGAGCCGTCATGGTGGCCAGCGGTGAGGCGTCCGTTGGTCGTTGCCATGCAAGAGTGCCAAGCGGAGTGGCGCCGACAAGGATGCAGCGCCACCACGATCCCACGCTGCCGGGTGATCCGTGCTAAGAGACATGCATCAGCCGCTTGGTACCCCGGAACATCAAACAGACGCGAAAACGGTATTCATGGCCTCCGCCAGCAAAAACAACGTCTATCAGGCTGGCCCAGGTTTCCCCGGGGATGGTCCTCGGCTTGTTACGTTAACGCGCAGCACGGCACTGAGCGTGACACGCTTTGCGCCAAAAAATGTCGAGGAGGGGCTGATCGCCGGTATGCCAGCCGACGATGCGCATGTGATTCTCTTCCAGTTGCGCGCGTCTCCTGCGCATGATTTCTGGGTCGACGGGAAATATACACCGGCGGAATCGGCCCCGCCGTCGACACTCAGCATCTTTCATCTGGCCGCAGAGCCGCATGGCCGGTTGACCCATGCGGTCGATACGCTGATGTTTCACATCCCGAAACTGGCCCTCGACGAGATCGCCGAGGATGCCGGGGCGCAAAAAATTTCCACGCTCCAGGCACCGGATGGCTGGCGCACCCATGACCCGGTCGTCGGGCGTCTGCAGGATTACATCCTGGACGTGCTCGCCGCACCCGAACAGTCAAGCCGGCTTTTGCAGGATCACGTCATGCTGGGGCTTGGCGCACATTTTGCGCAAGCTTACGGCGGAATGACAAACTCCGTGCTGCGCCAAGGCGGATTGGCACCGTGGCAAGAGAGCCGCGCCAAGGAATTCATTGCAACCAACTTGTCAAAGCCGATTTCGCTGCAGGATGTCGCTGGGGAATGCGGGCTGTCGCTGGCCCATTTCTCGCGGGCGTTCAAAACGTCTGTCGGGATGACCCCGCACGGTTGGCTGCAAACACGCCGGATCGCGTTGGCCAAGGATCTGCTGCTGGCCTCGCAACTGGACTTGGCGCATATCGCGCTGGATTGCGGTTTCGCGGATCAGAGCCATTTCACGCGGATATTCTCGCGGTTGAGTGGCGCAGGCCCTGGAGCATGGCGGCGGGCGCGGAAAAGCTGACATCCGGAAATCACCCAAACGAGGGCCTCTGTGATGATCGGGGACGGAACACCCAGACACACACATGCCGTTTCTGTTGCGTGTCGCCCCTTACGCAACCACATGCCACATCACCCGCGCCGTGCCGCCTCGATCACCGCCACGTCGATCTTTGACATCGTCATCATCGCCGCAAAAGCGCGCCTCGCCTCATCCCCTCCTGCCGCCATCGCCTCGGTCAGCACGCGTGGCGTGATCTGCCACGACACACCCCATTTGTCCTTGCACCAGCCACACTGGCTTGCCTGCCCGCCATTGCCAATGATGGCGTTCCAGTAGCGGTCCGTTTCCTGCTGGTCCTCGGTCGTAATCTGGATCGAGAACGCCTCGGTCTGTTTCATCGCAGGTCCGCCGTTCATGCCAAGGCACGGGATCCCCGCAACCGTGAACATCACGATCAGCACATCGCCCGCCTTGCCCGATGGATAATCACCCGGCGCGTGTTGCACGGCGGTCACCGCGCTGTCCGGAAATGTGTCGGCATAAAACCGGGCGGCGGCCTCGGCGTCTTTGTCATACCAGATGCAGATCGTGGTTTTGGAAATGGTCATGGGCTGTCCCTTCCGGGGTCTGTGGTTGTAGGCTGCACATAGTCTACCCAATCCGCCAGAGACGACAAAGCCCCGGCATCCGCTGCCGGGGCTTTTGGTAATCATGCGGCGCAGTGTCAGATGATGTAGATGTCATCCGCCGTCAGGTTCGGGTTGCCCGAGAAATCTGCCAGCACGATGCGCCCGCCCGCCTGTGACCCGTTCCAGTCATAGGTCAACACGCCCGACAGCTTGTTATAGACCAGCCGGTCATTGCTATCGACCGACGCCCCCGTACCCACCGCCTTGAACATCCAGTCCGGCAACCAGCCTGCAGCGCCAAGGCTGGGGAAGGCTGCATTGTCCAGGACCACAATGTCATTGGACTGAAAATCCAGAATATAGTCCATCTCGGCCGCGCCGTCGCCCGCAGGCCGCGTGTTAAAGATGAAGGCATCCGACCCCGTGCCACCGGCCATCAGGTCACTGCCCGCATTGCCATACAGCAAGTCATTGCCCGACCCGCCATACAGGTCATCCTGCCCGTCACCGCCATAGATCGTGTCGTTGCCGCCGCCACCGATGACGGTGTCATCGCCGAAACCCCCAAACAGGCGGTCGGCAAAGATTGTGCCTGTCACCCGCTCGTCCCATGTGCCGAACGCTGCGCTATTGCTGTTCACCAGAACTGACGTTGCCATGTTGGCCTCCATTGTGTTGACCGCACATCGTCTGCGGCCCTGTCATCACAATGGGCATAGGGGGCGCGCTATCCTATGACGCGGACCGGTTCATGCGGCGTTATCGCCTGTCAGCGCGGTTGTTATCGCATAGCAGCCACTCTTGCCGTGCCCGCGCCCCACTCCTATTGTGCGCCCCACATAGCCGGAGAGCCCCATGCCCATCGCAGCACCCGAAACCGAAACCGTCACCACCTGGAAAGTTGCCTGCGATGGCGGTGAAGGCGCGCTGGGCCATCCGCGTGTGTGGCTGTCGATCCCGGCAGACCCCGGATGGGTGGAATGCGGCTATTGCGACAAACGCTATGTGATAGATGTGGCACACGCGCACGACGATCATTGATCTTGCGCTGGCTGATCCGGACCATTGGCGCGGTTGCCGCGATCATGTTGTGCTATGTTGGTGCCGCTGCCATCGGCGGCCTTGTTGGTGGCCCGTTGCTGCCAACCCACCCCGGAACACCCACCCAAACCATCGCCCTGATCGTCGGCCCCGTTCACACCGATATCCTGCTGCCCCTGACCCCCGCCACACGCGCCGCCTTTGCCTTTGCGGAAACTGATGGCCTGCCCATCAGCCACCCGAATGCCCAATGGCTGATAACTGGCTGGGGTGCGCGTGGGGTTTATACGACGTTTGGCGACTGGGGCGATGTGCGCCTGCCCATCCTTTTGCGTGCCGCGACGGGTGACAGCGCCGTCATCCGTCTTGATGTGGCGGGTGCGTTCGATACCACGGGGGTCGCCCTGATCCCCGTCACGGATGCGCAGCTGGCCAGCCTGACCCAAACCATCGCCAGCAGCATGATCGGTGCAGCACTGCCCGATGCAGGCTTTACCGATACGGATCGCTATTACCCCGCCACAGGCCGCTTTCACATGCTGCGCACCTGCAATGTCTGGGTCGGTGAAACGCTGCGCAGTGCGGGCATTGCCTTTGGTGTCTGGACACCCACGCCCTTTGCCATGCGCCTGTCGCTTTGGCGGTTTCATTCCCTCGGTTAACGCCCCACTGGCACCATGCCGCCAGACGTGGCAAACCTGTCCTGAACGGGGGACGCATCCATGACCACTACCTTCGGCAAGGGCCACCATTTGCACCTGATCGACGGGTCCGCCTATATTTTCCGCGCCTATCACGCGTTGCCACCCCTGACGCGCAAATCAGATGGGCTGCCGGTGGGCGCGGTGGCGGGTTTTTGCAACATCCTGTGGAATGAGATTACGCGGGATTCCGGTGTGGATGCGCCCACGCATATCGCGGTGATCTTTGACCATTCCTCCAAAACCTTCCGTAACGACATCTACCCTTTGTACAAAGCCAATCGGCCCGAGCTGCCCGAAGACCTGCGCCCGCAGTTCCCCCTGACCCGTGCCGCCACCCGCGCCTTCAACGTCGCTTGCATCGAGATCGAGAATTTTGAGGCGGATGACATCATCGCCACTTTGGCGCGGCAGGCGACCGTGGCAGGCGGGCAATGCACCATCATTTCATCCGATAAAGACCTGATGCAACTGGTCGGCAATGGCGTGGTGATGCGCGACCCGATGAAGAATGTAACTATCGGGCTGGATGAGGTGTTCGAGAAATTCGGCGTGGACCCGGCGCGTGTGGTCGATGTGCAGGCGTTGGCGGGCGACAGTGTGGATAACGTGCCGGGTGCGCCGGGGATCGGGCTGAAAACGGCGGCACTGCTTATTCAGGAATATGGCGATCTGGAAACCCTGCTGGCCCGCGCAGGCGAGATCAAGCAACCCAAACGGCGTGAGGCGTTGGTGGATAACGCCGATCTGATCCGCATTTCCAAACGGCTGGTGACGCTGGACGCAGACATGACGCTGGATTTCACGCTGGATAGCCTGGAGGTGCAGGTGCCCGATGCCGACCGTGCCATGGCATTCCTAAACGAGATGGAATTCCGCACCCTGACCCGCCGCGTGGCGGAACGGCTGAAGGTGGCCGTGCCCGTGGTGCAGGAAACGACGGAAGTGGCCAAGGCTCGCGATATGCTGCCCTTCGATCACGCCAAATATGTCTGTATCAACGATATGGGCACCTTGGCCCAATGGATCACCCATATCCGGGAACGTGGCTATGTGGCGGTGGATACCGAAACCACCAGTCTGGATGAAATGCGCGCCGAACTGGTGGGGATTTCCTTATGTGTAGAGGCGGGCATAGCGGCCTATATCCCCGTTGGTCACAAACAAGGTGGCGGTGATCTGTTCGGATCGTCGGAATTGGTCGCAGGCCAGTTGCCCTTGAACGACGTTCTCGATGCGCTTCGGCCCGTGCTGCAGGACGATGCCATCCTGAAAATCGGCCAGAACATGAAATATGACGCCAAGATTTTCGCCCTGCATGGCGTGAACGTCGCCCCGATCGACGACACGATGCTGATGTCCTATGCGATGCACGCAGGCTTGCATAACCACGGCATGGATTACCTGTCGGAACAATACCTTGGCCATATTCCAATCCCGATCAAATCGCTGATGGGGTCTGGCAAAGCCATGGTCACCTTTGACCGCGTGGCCATCGACGACGCCGTGAAATACGCGGCTGAGGATGCCGATGTCACCCTGCGGCTGTGGCAGACGTTCAAGCCGCGCCTGCATGTGGCAAAGGTGACCACCGTCTATGAAACGCTGGAACGTCCCCTCGTGCCCGTGCTGGCCCAGATGGAAATGCACGGCATTCAGGTGGACCGCGATACGCTGTCACGCATGTCCAACGCCTTTGCGCAAAAGATGGCGGGGCTGGAGGCGGAGATTCAGGAAAAGGCAGGTGTTTCATTCAACGTGGGGTCGCCCAAGCAACTGGGCGAGATCCTGTTTGACAAGCTGGGTCTGCCGGGCGGTGAAAAGGGCAAGACCGGGGCCTATGCCACGGGTGCCGATATCCTCGAAGACCTTGCCACCGAACACGCCTTGCCGGGGTTGGTGCTGGATTGGCGGCAGTTGGCCAAACTGAA
>JANNBG010000770.1:0-7135 GCA_031385205.1 Rhodobacterales bacterium | reverse complement strand
AGCCACAGCAGGAACGTCGCATACAGCCGTGGAGACTGCATCAGCTTGTCAGCCGCCAGAATGTTGATGCGCCCGACGCCATTGGCATCGCACAGCATCAGATCGGCCAGTTCCAGCGCCGGTTCACCGAACAGCGCGCCGCCACCCTCATTCTCCAACACCAGCAAGCGGCGCTGAATGGCCCCGATGGATGATGTCGCCACAAGGCCGTAACGCGTACTGATTTCTTGTTCATGTTCGCCGATGAACACCAGCAGGGCTTGCAGATCCTTCAGATCCAGCAAGGCCAGCTTTTCCTCATCCGCCAGACGGAAGGCCACGTTCAACACACCTTCCTGCGGATCGGTCAGTTCCAGCAGGCGCGACAGCAGCAGGGGGCCCATTTCGGCAACGGTTGCGCGGATCGGGTGGCCTTGTTGGCCAAACATATCCCAGAACACCACCGGATAAGCACGGTAGGCAAGCGTATAGCCGATCTGCGCCGCCCGTTTCACAAAGGCCTCGTGCAGCTTGTGCCCTTCTGACCCGGCTGCCGCGATCCCGGCAAGGTCGCCCTTCACATCCGCCATGAAGACCGGCACACCCGCCGCCGCAAAGCCTTCGGCCATCACCTGCAAGGTCACCGTTTTGCCCGTGCCCGTCGCCCCTGCGATCAGCCCGTGCCGGTTGCCATATTTCAGCAGCAACGATTGTGGCAGCGTGTAACCTTCGCCCCCGCCACCCACGAAAATGCCATCATCCGCCATGATCGTCACCTGTTCCTGCCAACTACACTTCGCCCGCACAATAACTTTTTAACCTTTCTGCGCCAGTGTCATTCCTGTCGGGCGCGGTTATCCCCCTGCCTGACATGTACTCCTCCCTGTCAGACTGGCCGCGCCGCAAAAGGTGCGGCCTTTTTTGGTAACGTTATCATAACAAATGCGCACTTTTGTGAGTTGACGGATGATGCGATCCTGCGTAGCGTCCCCAACCATGACGTCGGCCAGTCCGACAGGGAGCAAAAATATAAGGAAAAGGGCCGCGGCAACGCAGCCCTTTTTCAATTTGCGCTGAGTGACGAGGATTTATGGCGTCGCGCCGCGCAGTCATGCTTTTCGGACCTGACTTGGCTGCACGGCCATGATAAACGCGCAAAAATGCCGTAAAACAGGACATCTTGATGACCCGCTTGCACACCACGCTGATGATTTCACTGCTGCTGGGGCTTGCCAGCCCTTTGGCCGCACAAGACGCCACGACTGAGGCTCCGGCGACCGAGGCACCTGCCACAGAGGCACCCGCCGTCACCGGTGATGCCGCGGTGGCCAATGATCTGTCGATGGGCACTGAAGTGGGTGCTACGCCTGCCGCAGATGGGCCGGGGTCGCAATATGTGGCCGCTAATTTTGATGCCTGGGAACAGCGGTGCATCAGGACAGAGGACGGGTCTGACCCGTGCCAGCTGTATCAACTGCTGAAAGACAAGGACGGCAATTCGGTGGCCGAAATCAGCATGTTCGATCTGCCGGAAGGATCGGCGGCAGCGGCAGGTGCCACAATCATCGCGCCGCTGGAAACGCTGCTGACGGAAAACCTGACGCTGCAGATTGATGGCGGGGCGGCCAAGAATTACCCGTTCACCTGGTGTTCGCAATTGGGCTGCGTGGCGCGTGTTGGATTTACCGCAGCGGAAGTAGACCAGTTCCGCAAAGGGGCCAAAGCGGTGGTCACCATCGTGCCGGTGGTGGCCCCGGATCAGAAAGTGACGCTGGATATCTCACTCAAAGGCTTTACGGCGGGGTATGAGGCGGTCAAAGCAGCGAATTTGGCGGATGCGGCATCCGCGCCGGCAACGCCGCCTGCTGCACCGGCACCGTAACATCGGCGATGGGCAGAATTGCCCATCCTACGCGCGTTTTAACGCCAAAACGGCGTTGAGGCCGCCAAAAGCAAAGGCGTTGGACAGGCAGGCGTCAACATGCGCCTGCCGTGCCACATTGGGCACCACATCCAGCGCGCAATCGGCATCGGGCGTGCTGTAGCCAATCGTGGGGGCCACGACACCATCGCGCAGGGCCATCAGGCAGGCCAGCAGTTCAATGGCCCCGGTACCACCCATCACATGGCCATGCATGGCCTTGGTGGAGGATACCAGTGGCGGGGTGCTGAACACGTGGCGGATGGCGGCGGTTTCCACCCGGTCATTCAGGGCGGTGCCCGTGCCATGCGCGTTGATATAGCCCACATCGCCCGCGTTCAGCCCTGCATCCGCCAGCGCCATCTGCATTGTGCGCGCGGCCCCGGCCACAGACGGGGCGACGATATCGCCCGCATCGGCCGTCATCGCAAAGCCTGCCACCTCGGCCAGGATATCTGCCCCACGCGCCATCGCATGATCGCGGTCTTCAAAGACGAACACCCCTGCCCCCTCGCCCATCACCATGCCATCACGGCTGGCACAGAAGGGGCGGCAGCCGGTGGGTGACATGACCCGCAAACCTTCCCACACCTTCATCCCGCCAAAGGTCAGCATGGCATCGGCCCCCCCGGTCAGCATGACGGGTGCAGCGCCAGAACGGACCATCTGAAACGCCAATCCCATGGCGTGGTTGGCGCTGGCGCAGGCGGTGGAGACGGTGAAAACCGGGCCTTGCAAGCCATGCGCCATGGACACATGGCTGGCATGGGCAGAGGGCATCAGGCGCGGCACGGTAAAGGGGTGAACGCGGTTGCGGCCTTCGGCATAGACGGCGCGGTAGGCCTCATCACTGGTGGTGACGCCGCCACCAGCGGTGCCAAGGATGACACCCGTGCGTTGGGCCAAATCATTGGTGAAATTGAGGCCCGACTGGGCCACAGCCTCGGCCGCCGCTGCCAGCGTGAACTGGGTGAAACGGTCATAGAGCGCGCCATTGCGGCCAAAGCGTGCGGCATCCCAGCCCTTGACCTGCGCGCCGATCTGCACGGACAGCCTGCCCGCATCCCGGATATCCAGCGCGCCGATGCCACGGGTGCCCGCAGCCATAGCGGCCAACGTGAATGGCACATCCTGCCCAAGCGCATTGACGGTGCCTGCACCGGTGATGACAACCCGCCTTATCATGCGGCGCGCTGCGCGATCAGCCCTTCAACCGCCGAGATGATGCTGCCAACTGTGGTGACATCGAAACCGGGGTTGGGATCATTGGCATTGAAGGGCACGGTGATATCAAACGCCTCTTCCATCGCAAAAATCGCCTCGACCACGCCAAGGCTGTCGATGCCAAGGTCTGCCAGCCGCGCGTCCGGTGTCACGGCACTGGCGTCCAGCAGGCCCTGTTCGGCAATGATTGCGATCACTTTGGCCGCGACATCCATCACATCATCCGCCCGGATTTAGTCACCCTTTGGCACCTTTGACAGGATCTTTTCCAGCGCAGCCACCCGTGCCGCCATGCGTGGCAGACGGCGCAGGGCCTTTTGCATTTCCACATGTGTCTCCATCCTGACGGCAGGATAGCCCAGCAGCACGCGGCCTGCGGGCGCATTGGTGAAAATCTTCGTCGCACCGCCCGCGATCACGTCATCGCCGACAAAGATGTTGTCATTGACCCCGCATTGCCCGCCCAAAACCACGCGGTCACCAATGCGCGCCGACCCCGCCACACCAACCTGCCCGCACAGCAGGCAATCGCGCCCTATGGTGACGTTATGGCCGATATGCACAAGGTTATCGCATTTGGTACCCGACCCGATCATCGTGTTGCGGACAGTACCACGGTCGATGCAGGCGTTTGCGCCGATTTCGACATCATCCCCAATGGTTACGGCACCTAGTGAATGTATCCGCGTCCATTTCTGTTCGCGGATTTCGGCGCGGGCGCCAAGGGTCTTGCGGATTTCTTCCACCCCTGATTCCTCGGGCGTGACAAAGGAAAAGCCATCCGCGCCGATCACAGCACCCGGTTGCGCGATGAACCGGTCACCGATCACCACGCCCGCGCCGATGCGCACGCCTTGCAGGATCAGCGCGGCATCACCGATCTGCACGCGCTCTGCGATGGACACATGGCTCGCGATGCGCGCATGGGCCCCGATGACCACATCCGCGCCGATCACCACGAATGGGCCAATGGCGGCACCCTCACCGATATTCGCAGACGCATCCACCACGGCCAGCGGATGCACACCCGGCGCAATGGCCGGCCCTGCATCCATCAGGCGTGACAGGCCCGCCATCGCCAGCCGTCCGCGCGGGGCAAAGATGGCGGCTTGCAGGCCCATGGCCCGCCAATCCGCCCCCGGCCAGACCAGTGCGGCGACGGCGCTTCCCTGCGCCAGACCTGCGGCATAAGCGGGCGACATGGCCAGTGCGAGGGCATCAGCGCCCGCCATTGCAGGTTCTGCCGCACGCGTGACCACAAGGTCAAGATCACCCTCGGCCTCAGCGCCCAAAGCCTGGGCAATATCGCGGATCGTATGGCCCATGGCATTCCCTGCGTGCTGCCGCAGCATTAGCCCTGAACACCCGGCAAAGCCACCCCGGCCGCCACAAGTGCATCCCAGATCGCCGCATCGCGCCCATACACATCACGCCGATAGGTCATCGTGCCACGCGCGCCGGGCCATGCGGTGAAATAGACCAGATGCACTGGCACCTTTTCGGTCAGCGTGACCGCACTTTCAGCCCCCGTTTCCAGCAGCCGGTCAAACGCGGCCTCGGGGTCATCCGACTGCACGGCAAAGATTTCATGGGCAAAATCAATCGGGTCAGCCAGACGTATACAGCCATGGCTGAACGCCCGCACATCGCGGTTGAACAGATCTTTGGAGGGCGTGTCATGCAAGTAGATGTTATAGGGGTTGGGGAACATGAATTTCACCTTGCCCAAGGCATTGCCATCAGACGGGGCCTGCCGCAGCGCAAAGGGAAAGTTCCGCGCCGTATAGGCCGCAAAATTCACCGCACCGCGCGGCACCACGCGGCCACTGCCGTCAATCACATTCAAATGCCCCACCGCATTGGCATTGCGCTGCAACAAGGGCAGATATTCCTTGACCGTGATAGAGCGCGGCACCGACCATGACGGATTGACCACGAAATATTCCATCATGTCGGAAAACTCCGGCGTCTGACGATCCGGCTCATTCGCGCCGATCACCGCGCGCGTGCTGAAGGTGACCTGCCCGTGATCGACGATCTTTGCGGTAAAGTCCGGCAGGTTGACCCAGATATGCCGCGCACCGCGTGGCGCATCGCCAATCCAACGCAGGCGCTCCAGCGCGACCATGACAGATTTCATCCGGGCATCCGGGCCAAGATTGAGTTCAACAATGGTGCCTGCGCCAGCAACGCCATCAGCCACAAGGCCGTGGTCGATCTGAAACCGCTGCACGGCGGTTTGCATGGCCTTGTCATACACGCCGGTTACGGACCGTGGCAGATAGCCCATGGTCATCAACCGGTCCCGCAGGGCCACGACGGCGGCACCGGTATCAGCGGGGGCAAGGGCTTCGGCCTGCACAGACGGCCCCCAGCCACCATTGTCCAAAACATCCGCAAGCGCGATCTTTTCAGCCATCAGACGGGCATATTCGGGGGAATTGGGCGCAAGGTCATGCAGGAACTGGCCAGGTTGCGGGGCGGCAAGAAAGGCCTGCAATTGTGCGATACCGTTATAATCCGGCCGGTCGATCTTTATCAGCCCGTCCACCTTGGCGGGCACCACAACACCCATTTTCATATCACGCACATAGGCAAGGAACACGCGTGTCATGCGGAATTCCAACCGCCCCCGGTCACCTTCGGTTTTTGCCGTCTGAAACGCGCGGATGATCTTTTCGGCGTCATACTGGCTGACTGGCAGACCATGGTCGGCAGCGCCGGACAGGGCCGCCAGCAGTGCCGTGCGATAAGGGGCGGCGGCGGCAGTGGTCCAGACCGGAGCGTAGTTGCGTGCCAGATAGAAGGCGGCGATGTCATCGCGTTCGGCAGCGGCCACGGCGAGCGACTGGGTAAAGGGGGTGACCTCGGCCCGGGCCATGCCCATGGTGGCAAGGGCAACCAAGGCTGCGGCAAGACATTGGCGGGCGGCCCGGTGGGCCAGCAAAGCAGTCATTGAGAACCTCTGGTCGCGGCATAAATCGCTTGTGGCACAAGATTTTGGTCAAATCACCTGTATTGTCCATGGGCAATCATGAGCCACCCCCATCTTGCGCCACAAGGATGCGTGATTGTCGCGGCGATGGCACAAATGGATTGCAAGATTTGGGTGTTGACGCCTGGGTCATTCAGCAAATTTTTGCCTATTGGAGACTAAAAAGGGAACGATCCGGCAATCTGCGCTTGGGGTTCGATTCGTCTTGTGCCATACCAATTGTGCACTTGGGGATGAAGTGACACCAATCGCCACCGGAATAGGTGGTAGAATACCAGCGACGGGACAGGCGCAAGCATGGCTAAACAACAAGCGACAGGCATCTCACGGCGTGGGCTGCTTGGGGTCTTTGCGGCAACAGCCGTTGTGGCGGCCCCCACATTTGCACATGCCTTTGGGCTGTTGCGCGGGGCCGGTGATATTCGACGCATTCGGATGTATTCAGGTCGGACCGGCGAAAGCATGGATACGATTTATTGGTTGGAGGGTGACTACATCCCGGAAGCCATGAAGGAAATCAATCACTTCATGCGCGACTGGCGGTCCGGTGATGTGAAGACGATGGATGGCCGGACGGTCGACATCATGGCGGCATCGCACCGATTGCTGGATGTGTCAGAGCCCTTCATGCTGCTGTCGGGCTATCGCTGCCCGGCGACGAACGCGATGCTGCGGTCGCATTCGCGCGGGGTTGCACGCAATTCGTTGCACATGCGGGGTCAGGCGGCGGATTTGCGGTTGCAGTCGCGGTCAGTCAGCCAGATGGCCAAGGCAGCGGAGTCTTGTGCATCGGGTGGTGTGGGGCGGTATTACGGGTCGAACTTCGTTCATATGGATTGCGGCGAAGTGCGGCACTGGGGCGGCTGATCTGCGTTGGGTCAGTTGGATTTTACGCAAAAGGGCACCCGCGACGGTGCCCTTTGTTGTTTCCGGGATGGAAACACGTCAAATGTCGTCATCGCCGATCTGACGCCCGCGATAGCCCATCGCCACCACGAATTTCTCGGAACTGTCGG
>JANNBG010000429.1:0-2945 GCA_031385205.1 Rhodobacterales bacterium | reverse complement strand
CGGGTGGCGGTGCGGGGATGGCGCTGGCGGAATGGGTGGCGAAGGGGACGGCCCCGTTCGATCTGTGGCCGGTGGATATCCGGCGCTTTGGTGCGGTGCATCGCAGCACGGATTGGGTGCGTAGCCGGACGATGGAGGCGTATGGCAAACATTACACCATCGCCTGGCCGGGGGAGGAGATGGCATCGGCCCGGCCCACACGGCGGTCACCGTTGTATGCGCATTTGCAGGCTGCGGGGGCGGTGTTTGGCGAGAAACTGGGGTGGGAGCGGCCGAATTGGTTTGCGGTGAATGAGGCTGCGGTGGATCGGTATGCCTTTGCGCGGCCGGGGTGGTGGGAGGCTGTGGCAAGGGAGCATCAGGCGTGCCGGGAAGGGTGCGTGCTGATCGACCAGACGTCTTTTGCAAAGTTCATCCTGAAGGGGCCGGATGCGGCAAAGGCGCTGTCGTGGATAGCGGCGGGGAATGTGGACCGGGCGGTGGGAACGCTGACCTACACGCCGATGCTGAATGCCAAAGGGGGCATTGAGTGTGATCTGACGGTAGTGCGGGTGGCGGAGGATCAGTTCTATATCGTGACGGGCACGGGGTTTGCGACGCATGATTTTGACTGGATCGCACGGAATATCCCTGTGGGCTGCAATGCGCAATTGGTGGATGTGACAGCGGGGTCGGCGGTGTTGTCATTGATGGGGCCGCGGGCGCGCGAGGTTCTGGGGGCGGTATGTTCGGATGATCTGAGCAATGCAGGGTTCCCCTTTGCGACGGCGAAACGGATCAGCGTTGCGGGGTGCGAGGTGCTGGCTTTGCGGGTGACCTATGTGGGGGAATTGGGCTGGGAACTGCACATGGCCACGGACATGGCGGTGACGGTTTACACGGCGTTGATGGGGGCGGGCGCGACGTTGGCGGGGTACCGGGCGATTGAGACGTTGCGGCTGGAAAAGGGCTATCGCGCCTGGGGCGCGGATATCGGGCCGGACCATACGCCGGTGGAGGCAGGGCTTTCTTGGGCGTGCCGGAAATCGGGTGGGTATCTGGGGGCGGATGTGGTGGAGCGTCAGCGCGTGGATGGCGCAAAGAAGATGCTGGCAACGTTCACGGTTGATGCGGATGTGACGCTGCTGGGGCGTGAGACGATTTACCGCGTTGGCGTGCGGGTGGGGTGGCTGTCATCGGGGGGGTACGGGCATACGGTGGGGCGCGGCATCGGGCTGGGCTATGTGCGGCATGACGGGGTGACGGAGGCGTTTGTGATGGGCGGTCAGTATGAACTGGAGGTGGCATCCGTGCAAGTTCCGGCCACGGTACATCTGGGGGCGCTGTATGATGCGGGTAACGCGCGGGTGAAGGGGTGAGGGGCGCTTTACAGGATAAAATCCGCATTGGTGAAGTCGGCAACCTGCATGTTGCGCAATTCGATCTGCATTTCGGAGCCAACCACCCCTAACGTGTTCACATGCAGCACAACGGACGTGCCGACTTGCACGGCCCTGATCTGGCCTTCGCCCGAAAACGCCGCCGTGCCAATGAAGGCAAAGCGTTGGTTGCCTGTAACACCCGCCTGCGCGTCAATGGTGGCAAAATCCAACCGGTCCACACCATCAGCAAAGTCCATGATGACATCACGCCGTGCGATGCCGGTTTGCGAGTCGGTGGTGGCGTTGAAATCGAAGACATCGGCCCCGCGCCCGCCCATCAACCGGTCCAGCCCGGCACCGCCACGCAAGATATCGTCCTGTGTATTGCCGTTCAGCGTGTCATTGCCGGTGCCGCCCAGCAGGGTGTCATTGCCAGCACCGCCATGGATGTGGTCACGCCCGGCACCGCCATCCAGATAATCCGCGCCATCGCCTGCCGCAGCCTGCGGGCGCAGCAGGAACACCTCGCCATCCAGCCCGATGATATACATGTTGCCACGGCCATCTTCGCCGAATGAGGCGATCTGGTCGATCTGACCACCCGTTGACACCAGCTGATCGGTGCGATTGGCCTGATCGACGGCACGGCCATCGACGACACGAAAGCTCCACACCTGATTGGTGACGAAATCAGCATAGAGATAGACGCCTTGCAGGCCCGCGCTGGGGCCACGATAGACATATCCGCCGGTGACGGAAAACCCGCCGTCGGGCGCGCCGGAGTGGCCATAGGTCAACAAGGGGTCGGTCAGCAAAGGGGAACCGGGGGCAGGGTTGCCGGGGCGGGTGGGATCAAAGGTGGTATCGCCTTCGCGCACGACCCAGCCATAATTCGCGCCGCCCGCGCTGGTGTGGGACTGCCAGTTCACCTCTTCCCATGCGTTCTGGCCGACATCGGCGATATACAGATCACCCGTCACACGGTCGAACGAGGGCCGCCACGGGTTGCGCAGGCCGGTGGCCCAAATCTCATCCGCGCCGGGGGTATTGGCAAACGGGTTATCGTCAGGGATGGCATAATCGCGGCTGGCATCACCGGCAAAATCATCGCCATTCACGTCAATGCGCAGCATTTTGCCTAGAAGGACATCGGCGTTCTGGGCGTTATTCAGCGGGTCACCGCCGGCACCGCCATCACCGGTGCCGATATAGAGCATGCCATCGGGGCCAAAGCCAAGCCAGCCACCGTTGTGGTTGCTGTTGGTGGGATGGTCGATGGCGAGGATGACATCACCACTGGCAGGATCGGCGCGGTTGGGGTTGGTGGCGGAGCGGGTGTACTGGCGCACCTCCAGATTGCCGTCGGCATTCACCATGTAGACATAGAATTTGCCATTACTGGCATAGTCGGGGTGGAAGGCCATGCTGAGCAGGCCTTGTTCGCCGCCGGTGGACAGCTGGTTGTCAGGGATATCGAGGAAAAGTGCCTTGGTGCCTGTGGCGGGGTTCAACATCTGAATCTGCCCGGTTTTTTCGACCACAAACAGGCGGTCAAGATTGCCGGGGGCGGATGTGACAAACACC
>JANNBG010000729.1:0-2466 GCA_031385205.1 Rhodobacterales bacterium | reverse complement strand
GGCTGGGGTTGCTTGCTTCAAGGCGGACGCTGCCGAGGGGGGTGTGGTTCAGGGCGTGGATGGCAGTTGTGAAACTGTGGTCGGCGGCAAGGTGAAAGGCGATGTCGCCGCCGTTGTTGACATAGGCACGGGTCAGGTTGTGGGTGCGCATGTGCGACAGGATGTCGTCAGCGACAGCCCCTGCAACGGCGGCCATGGGGGTGATGAACGTGTCATTTGTGAAGGGGTTCACGGCCATGGCCATGGCGCGGGCGATGGGGGAATGGGGCAGGGTGCTGGGGTTGGGCGGCTGGCGCAACTGGGGCAGGTCATCGACGAGTTCCTGCAGGACGTGTTCGAACCGCTGCTGGGCTGCGTGACAGGCGGCGATGCTGCCGGGGCCATCGGCATGGATGACAAGGTCGATGGGGCCATGCTGCAAATGCAGGCGATTGCCGGGCAAAAGGGCGGAGTGTGCGCGCATCAGGCCTTGCCCTCGACCATGCGCGTGCCTGCGGTCAGTACATCCCCCACAGGGCGGATATGCGCCATATGCCCACCCAAGGCTGCGTAATCGCTGCGCCGCAGGGTGAATTCGATGGGGGCCACCAGCGCGGGTGTTGGTACATAACCAAAGGCGTTGCTGGGCATGTCCAGCACATCGGCCATCACCGTGATCCCCCCACCGGGCCAGACATAGGCCGCAACCCCGCCACAGGTTACCCGCGTCAGTGCCGCCTTGACGGAGCGCGTCAGTTTGACCGGGTTATCAGTAACGCCCGCGCGCAAAGACCCGCCAGCGCCGCCCATGAACAGGACGGAACAAAGCGACGGCTCGCAGTTTTCGGCCACCTTTTCCACCGTTGCGCGCAGGGCTGGCGTGATGTCGGCAGGACGCGGCACCAGCGCATCATCCAGCACATAATAGGCCCATTGTTCGCCCGTGGTGGATACCATCAGCAGCCGCAATCCCGGCCATGCCAGTTTTGCATCCGCAGGCTTCAGGATGGTCAGCGGGTCTTGCACATCCGTGCCGCCCCAGCCATTGCCCGGCCCGGCCACCTGAAAATACCGCCCCGGTGTGGATCTGCGCCCGCGCACCTTGATGCCTGTCGCAGGCACGTCCAGCAGCCGCCCCGCTTGATGTTCTGACAAGACGCCGGTGATGTGATCATCGACCACCACCACCTCATCAACATGGCCCGCCCATTGCTGCGCGAACATGCCGATGGTGGCCGACCCACAGCCCACGCGCATCAGGCGTTCACGCGCGCCGTTGATGATGGGTGCCTGCCCCGCCTGCACGACGACCGTGGCCCCGCCGTCGATCGTCAGTTCCACCGCCTCGCGGTTGCACATGCGCAGCAAGGTATCGCAGGTCACACGGCCCTCGGCCTTGGACCCGCCGGTCAGATGGTCCACCCCGCCAAGGGATAGCATACGAGAGCCATATTCGCTGGTCATCACATGGCCCACCGCCTCGCCCTGCGCGCGCACCACGGCGGCCTCATGGCCGATATGCCGGTCAGTGTCGATTTTGACCTTCACGCCACAATAGCTGAAAATCCCTTCGGTCACGACGGTGACCATATCCACCCCGTCAATATCCTGACTGACGATGAACGGGGCGGGTTTGTAATCGGGATAGGTGGTGCCCGCGCCAATGGCCGTCACAAAGACGCGCTGGCCTTGGATCGGGTCACCGTTCCATTCGGTGCCAAGGAAAGGCACCGCAGGCCCGCCTTGCGCAATCACGGTCAGCGGGTCCAGCCGCACCAGAACGCCTGCATGGTTGGCATAGCGGTCACATGCGCCCACGTTGCCATCGGCGATATAGCACATGACGGGGCAGGCATCGCAGCGGATTTTCTCCATCATTCCAATCCCTTGATGGCGGCGCGGACGCGCGCGGGTGTGGCGGGAACGTGGTATAACCGTACGCCTGTGGCGCGGCGGATGGCGTTCAGGATGGCAGGGGCGGTGGGGATCAGCGTGTGTTCGCCCAGACCCTTTGCGCCGTAGGGGCCGTGCGGATCGGGCACCTCGACAATGATCGTGTCAATGGCAGGTACATCGCCGATGGTGGGGATGAGGTAATCGTGCAGGTTTTCGGTGCGGCCGGGAATGAATTCCTCCATCAAGGCCATTCCCAACCCCTGCGCGATGCCGCCATGCACCTGGCCCTCGACCAGCATGGGGTTGATGGCGCGGCCCACGTCATGGGCGGCGGTAAAGTGCAGGGGTCGCACCGTGCCAAGGTCCATGTCGACCTGCACCACGGCCAGATGCGCGGCATAGCCGAACTGGGCATAGGGCGCGCCCTGGCCATTGGCGTCGAGCGGTTTGGTGGGGGGATCGTAGGTTTCGGTGGCACGGATCACGTAACCCGCTGTGTCGGTTTGCATTTCGCCCAGCGCGATGTCGTGTGCCCCCAGGTTATCAGTCGCACATATCCGGCCCGGCCCAAAAGTTATTTCTGCATCCGGG
>JANNBG010000715.1:0-10363 GCA_031385205.1 Rhodobacterales bacterium | reverse complement strand
TGCTGGGTCTGGGCGGCGACGGGTCAGATGATGCGTTGTACGATCAGGCCGTCGCTGTGGTGGCGAAAGACCGCAAATGCTCCACGTCCTACATCCAGCGCAAACTTGGCATCGGGTATAACAAGGCAGCCCGGCTGGTGGAGCAGATGGAGGAAAACCACGTGGTCACGACGGCGAACCATGTGGGGAAAAGGGAGATTTTGTTGCCGGAGTGATGGGGATTGGCTCATTAACAACTTTTGCGGTATCGTGGAGTGCGAGAGAAAGCGGGGATTTGATGACCATAGATGAAATCAAAGTTGTAGCCATGAAGGCTCTGACCGATCACTTGGCACCTTCAATTGTAGCGAATTTGCTCGCATTTGAAGAATTTGACGCAGACGGCGACCCAATACTTCGCTTTCGAGTCGTGATCGATAGTCGCAGTCCAGACTTGCTTGCAGATCAGGTCCTGTATGCAACAGGCGTGGTGCGCAGGGCCCTTGCGTCGGTGAACGAGCAACGATTTCCGTTGCTGTCCTTTCCATCGAGTGACGAAATGTCGGGGGTTGCTGCTTGATCCCGAAAGACCTCTTGGCCCAGGCAGACTATTTGCTAAAGTTCTCTCCCAAACGACCAAAACAAGCGAATTTGAGGCGTGCTGTCTCAACAGCATACTATGCTGTGTTTCATACAATGTGCTGGTCAAACGCCAACACGTTGGCCGGAAGCGGTACTGCAAGGCCCCAAAAAGCTTGGCTGCAAGCCTATCGTGCGGTTGACCATGGACAGGCCAAAAGCCGTTGCAAAGATGCGCCTTCCAAAAGCTTTCCTCAGTCCATTCAGGCGTTTGCAGAGTCGTTTGTTACTCTGCAAGAAAATCGGCATCGAGCGGACTACAGCCCAGATCAGCATTTCACCAAACGAGAAGCGGCACTGTTTGTTCAACTAGCCCGCTCAGCGGTTGCAGCGATGAGTATCTCAAACGTCATTGACCGCCGCGCATTCGCTCTTCATATTCTGTTGCCCTATCGTAGATAGCTGCGGATAGTCATGTCACACTTCTGGTGCGTTCAGATCATCCGGCTGATTTCTGCAGCCTGCCTCCACCCCCATCGGCCCCTCTCCGCCTTGTGACGGGCGGGGGGGGCTGTAACTGTCCCGCAGCATCGCTATATTCCATTTATGAACATGCGCGCGCTGATGTTGGCCCCGATTGTCGCCCTTGCCCTGACCCTTCCGGCGCAGGCCGAAAAGATCGGGCTCAAGACCCTGTCGCAATATCTGAATGCCTTGTCCTCGGCGGAAACGGATTTCACGCAGGTGAACGCCGATGGCACCATCAGTACCGGCAAATTGTATATCAAACGCCCTGGTCGCGTGCGGTTTGAATATGCCGCCCCCGATAACTCCCTTGTCCTCGCAAGTGCCGGAAATGTCGCGATTTTCGACAGCAAATCCAACCAGCCGCCGGAACAATACCCGCTGACCCGCACACCCCTGAACCTGATTTTGGCCGAAACGGTTGACCTTGGCCGCGCCAGCATGGTGGTGGGGCACACGGCAGATGGCACGTCGACGCATGTGAAGGCGCAGGATCCGCAGCACCCGGAATATGGCACGATAGAACTGGTGTTTACCGCAGACCCGGTCACTTTGCGCCAGTGGATCATCACGGATGATGCGGGTTCCGAGACGACGGTGATTTTGGGTGAGTTGAAGGGCGGCGGCAAATACCCGACATCGCTGTTTTCGATCGAGGCGGAAAATAGCAGGAGGGGCGGCTAAGGGACTGAATCCTTAGATTTTTGCCCGTACCTGACACAGGCTCTCGACCGGCAATGTCAGGTCGCGCTGCACCTTTGCATCCCCCGCAATCACATCCATTTTCTGTGCCAAAGCCACGTCCAGATCAGACACGCCATGGCAATCATGCGTGGTCAGCGTTACATCCACGATGTTGTAGACATTGCGCCATTCCGGGTGGTGGTTCATCGCCTCGCACACCAATGCAGCGCGGCTCATAAACCCCCAAGCTTCTGAGAAGTTCTTGAATCGCCACACTTTTCGCAAGGCATCGCGGTCTTCCACCGCACCCCAACCCGTCTCACCCAGTGCCGGTAACAGCGCCCTGCGATCCGCCTCGGTCATTAGCGTTGCCATGTTTTAATCCTCCGCCATCACGCGCCGGAACGGCCCATAGGCCGTCAGCACCTCAATTTCCTCATCCACCGCACGCCGTTCCTCATCCAGATAACGCGCAACGGCGCGGCGGAATCCGGGGTCAGCGATCCAGTGCAGGGAATGCACAGGGGTCGGCAGATACCCGCGCGCGAGTTTATGTTCGCCCTGCGCGCCCGCCTCAACCCGTTGTAATCCATGCCGTATCGCCCAGTCGATGGCCTGATAATAGCACAGTTCAAAGTGCAAACACGGGTGATCTTCGGTGCAACCCCAATATCGGCCAAACAGCGTGTCGCGCCCGATAAAGTTCAACGCCCCTGCTACCGCACGCCCCTTGCGGAAGGCCATGATGAGCAAAACATCGTCGCGCATGGTGGCATGAAACGCCGTAAATGCCGCGCGGGTCAGGTAGGGCGTGCCCCATTTGCGATTGCCGGTATCCTGATAAAAAGCCCAGAAGGCATCCCAGTGTTCGGGCAGGATATCATCGCCCGTCAGGCACTCAATCGTCACCGCACTTTGCCCGGTTTCCCGTTCCTTGCGGATGTTCTTGCGCTTGCGTGATGACAGGGCGTTCAGGAAATCATCAAAGGATGCGTAACCTTGGTTTACCCAATGAAACTGCTGCGTCACGCGGTGCAAAAGGTCATGCTCGCCTGACAAGGCTGCCGCCTCCTCGTCCGAACAGAAGGTGATGTGCAAGGATGACAGCCCATTCTGTTGCGCAACGGCAATCGCCCCTTGCACCAGCGCGTCGCGGCCCTGACCCAGAAAACGCGGCCCTGTGGCAGGGGTAAACGGCACTGAAATCTGCAATTTGGGATAATAGGCACCTCCTGCCCGTTCATATCCTTGCGCCCAGCCGTGGTCGAAAATGTATTCACCCTGAGAATGCGATTTCACATACATCGGCGTCGCCCCGATGATTTTACCGTTGTCCGAAAGGGTGAGCGGGCGCGGCAGCCACCCAGTGCCCTTGCCCGTACTGCCCGACGCATCCATCGCCACCAGGAAACGGTGGGTCGTAAACGGGTGCATGGGCCGCCCGCCTTGGGGGCACAGCGCATCCCAATCGGCGGCGGGAATGTCGGCCATGGCGTTGTGCAGTGTCAGGTCCGTCATATTGCCCGATGCGTTATGCTTTTGATAAACAGGTGGCCCTGGGTTGGGCGGGGTCAAGCGGGATGCAGCGCGAGATAGCCTTCAAACGTGATATTGCATGCGTATTTGCGCGCCAATGCTTCTTGTTCCGCCGATCGGATCGTCCAACACAGGACATCGGTGGCCAATGCGGCCACACGCGGGCGTGAAAGATCGGCGGCTTCATGGCTGATGAAACTGGCCTGCACGCGGTCATAATCGGGGATGTCGCGCAGCGCATCACAGATTGCGGCGGGCAGCGGGGCCCAATCAGCGGGATCATAGGCCGAAGTGGTCAGACCGCGCGCGATATGCGGCGCAAAATCGGCCATATGCGCCATGGCATGCGGGTTGAACGACATCACGGCCACATCACCCCAATACCCGGCCAACCCTGCTGCCAGCGATGCCTCCAGCCGCCCATCCGTTTCGCCCATCACACCAGTCTGATCCTTTACCTCGATCAGTAGCGGCACCCGCCCAGCAACCAGCGTCAGAATCTTCACCAGCGTTGGGATGCATTCGTCGCCATGGCGCAGGGGAATGCATGACAGATCCGCCGCAGTGTGGTCGGCCACAAGGCCTGTGGCATTTGTCAGCCGATCCAGCGCCTCATCATGAAAAACCATGGCCACACCATCGGACGATAATTGAACGTCTATTTCAATGGCATAGCCTGCCACAATCGCTGCCTGCATCGCTGCCCGGCTGTTCTCCGGGCGGCCACGCGCCACATCATGCAACGCCCGGTGCGCGATGGGTGTTGTTCGCAGGGCGGGGGGCAGGGGCACACGCATCAGCGGATCTCAAAGATCCCTTCGATTTCGACCGCCACGCCAAACGGCAAGGATATCGCACTGACCGCAGACCTTGCATGGCGGCCTGCATCGCCCAGAACGGCCACCATAAAGTCAGACGCGCCATTGATGACCTTTGGCTGATCCGTGAAATCGGCCGTGGAATTCACAAACCCCACCAGTTTCACCACCTGCACCAGACGCGAAAAATCCCCCCCACAGGCGCTGCGCATCTGCGCCAGCAGCGCAATCGCACAGGCCCGCGCGGCAGCAGCACCCTGTTCCACATCCAGACCATCACCCAACCGCCCGGTGATAAGCCCGGCCTCATTGCGGGCAATCTGGCCCGACACATGCACCACATTGCCCACAATCACAAAGGGCACATAGTTGGCGGCAGGTGCGGGTGCATCGGGCAGGGTGACGCCCAATTCGGCAAGTTTTGCTTCGATTGTCATCTAAACCTCCAAGTTTGGTACAGGGTAGCCTTGGCCACCCTGCACCACAAGGTCAGGTCTCGCGGAAGGCGCGCATGAAGTAGTCTTTGAACGGCTTGAGCAGATACGCCATGGGCGAGCGCATATCCGTCTGGATAAAGGCCTCTACCGGCATGCCGGGCAGCAAGGTTACGCCGCCCAGTTTTTCCCGTTCACCCGGGTCCAGTTCGATTTCGGCCCGGTAAAACGTGGCTTGCGTGCGCTGATCGGTGAGGGCGTCCGCCGAAACCTGCGTGATGCGCCCATGCAATTCCGGCGTGGTACGGCTGGAAAAGGCCGGGAACAGCAGCTTTACCTCTTGTCCCACATGGATTTCGTCCACATGGATGGGTGAGACCTGCGCTGCAATGACCAAGGGGCGGTCCTGTGGGATGATGTACATCAACGGATCAGCAGGCCGCACCACTGACCTTGGTGTTGTCACCTGCAGGCCCAGCACGATGCCCGAAACGGGCGCGCGGATGTCCAGCCGTGCGATGCGTTCGGTCAGCACCCGGCGGCGTTCGGCCAGCTCCAAAGCCTGCGCACCCATATCGCGCAACTGTCCATTGGCCTCTTCACGACGGGCTGAGGCGAGGCGGAGAATTTCCAGCTCGATCTCGGTCTTGCGACCTTCCGCCTGGGCGCGGGAAGCTGTCAGTTCGCCAACTTGCCCCAACAACCCCGCCTGTTCGCGTTCCAGTGCCAATACACGGCTGGCCTGTGCAAGGCCCTTGGCGAGCAGACCTTTTTGATCGGTCAACTCGCTTTCGATCAGGCCTTGCTGTGTGGAAAGGGCAGCCACTTGCGCATTGATGCCTTCGACCTGCGAGTCGATCTGACCGACACGTTTGACCATCTGTTCACCCTGCCGCGCAAAGGTATCGGCGCGCGAGGCGAAAAGGTTTTGCTGGCCTTGCAGCAGGTCTTGCACTTCAGGGCGCACTGCGGCCACTTCGGCCAATTCGCCTTTGAATTTAAGCGTCGTCCTGTCATCACGTTCGGTTTCCAGCCGTTCGCGTTGGGCCAGCATTTCGAACAGCTGTCCTTCGACGATGGCCAGTTCTGACCGCAGGGTGCCTCCGTCCAGCCGGATCAGCAGATCGCCCGCTTTAACCGTCTTGCCGTCCTGCACATCGATCTCTTCGACCACACCGCCATCCGGGTGCTGCACGACCTGGCGGTGTTGTTCCACCTCGATCTGCCCGGATGTCACCACGGCCCCAGCAATGGTTGTCATCGTGCTCCACGCGCCAAAACCACCGACGAGTGCGAGCAGGGTAAGAAGGCCAATGGCCATGGGTTTGCGTGTGGACCACGCTTTGACCTCGGTCATGTCACACCTCCCGGGCCGGCAGTTCGGACAAGTTCGGTGTGGTTTTTCACCATATCACGCAGCACCTGATCGCGCGGGCCAAAGGCGCGGCGGGTGCCGTCTTCCAAGACCAGCAGCAGGTCGCATTCCTGAATGGCCGCAGGCCGGTGCGCCATAATCAGGATCGCGCGGCCCGCATCCTTCATCGCGCGGATGGCAAGGTTCAGGGCCATGGAGCCTTCATTATCAAGGTTGGAGTTGGGTTCATCCAGCACAAGGATCACCGGGTCGCCATAAAGCGCGCGGGCCAGCCCGACACGTTGGATTTGCCCGCCAGACAAACGCCCGCCAAGCGTAGCCACACGCGTGTCATAGCCGTCGGGCAGTTTCAGGATCATGTCATGCGCCGCAGCCTTTTGCGCCGCCTCTACGACCTTGGCAGGGTAAGGGTTGCCGGACAGGCGGGCGATGTTTTCGGCAATCGTGCCGTCAAACAGCGTGACCCGTTGCGGAAGGTAGCCCATGTAACTGCCCAGCGTATCCGGATCATACTGATCCAGCGTGGCCCCATCCAGCCGCACTTTGCCACCCGCAGGCCGCCATACGCCGATCAGCGCACGGGCCAGCGATGACTTGCCAGACCCGGATGGCCCGATGATGCCCAGTGCCTGCCCCGGTTCCAGCCGGAAGCTGACCATGCGCAGCACGGCCTGTTGTTCGCCCGGTGGCACGATGGTCAGGTTCTGTGCCTCCAGCACGGCCTTGGGGCGCGGCAGGGCGGTGCGCACGGGTTCTTCCGGCATGCGCGTCAGCAGTTCGGCCAGACGGTTGGTGCCTTCCTTGGCGCGCGTCACCAGCGCCCATTGCCCGATGGATTGTTCGACCGGGGCCAAGGCGCGGCCCATCAGGATGGACCCTGCAATCATGGCCCCCGCAGACAGCTGCCCCTTCAGCACCAGCCAGGCACCCAGACCCAGCATCGCCGACTGCAGAAACATGCGCCATGTCTTGGTCACACCACTGAAGACACCGCCCAGATCGGCCGCTGAAATCGCCTGTGCCAAGGCCGTCCCACGCGCCTTTTGCCAACGGTCAAAGCCCGCCTTTGACATGCCGAGCGCCTGAATAACCTCGGATTCCGCCTTCAGGTTTTCGGCATAGCGTTCCGCATTCATTGACGCGGCATTGGCGCGGCCAAGCGGGCCTTCGGTCATGCGCTGGTTCAGCAGCGTCACGATGATCAGCAGAATACCGCCCGCAACCGCAAGCCAGCCCATGTAAGGGTGAAAGATGAAGATCGCACCGATAAAGAACGGCGTCCAGGGAATGTCAAAGATCGCAAGCAGCACGGGCGATGCCCAAAGTCGCTGAATGGCCTCGAGGTCGCGCTGGGCTGCTAGTGCTGCGGGGTCACCCGGTGCCACGGTCAGGCGGCGCACCGCTGCTGAAAAGACCCGCCGGTCAAGGCGTTCCTGAATGCGCGCGCCGATGCGCGCCATGATGCGCCCACGGGCGTGGTCCAGAAACCCCATCGCCAGAAACAGGAATGTCACCAACACCGACAGGGCCACCAGCGTCGCCTCGGACTGGCTGCCCAGCACGCGGTCATAGACCTGCAGCATGTAAAGCGGGCCGGTCAGCATCAGAATGTTCACAAAGGTGCTGAACACCAGCACCGCCACCAGCACCGGCGTCTGGTCTGATCGCGCAGCGCGGATTTCCTGTAATCCCCGCGCAAGTTCATTTCGTGCCATGATCTCGTCGTTCTTTCATTGCAAATCTTGTGTCGTTTCGGCGGAAAAACCCGTGTGGCTCCGACGATGCGCTGCTAGCCAGTTGTCATTGTTCCTGCCACGCCCTATGCCTTGCACCGTAGAAACCCCGGCAGGAAAACGCGCCTGCTGCCCTGCGGATGTTACGACAATGGAGCGACCAGTGCCATTCACCAATTTCCGTATCGGAAACATTGGGCAAAAATATGGCGGATTGGTTGGTGTTTTTCTGCTGCTTGCCAGCTGTGCTGCTGCCCCGGTGGCGCAAGGCATCAACGATCCATTCGAATCTGCGAACCGTGGTGTCCACAGCTTTAACGTGGCGGCCGATACCTTTGCTGTGCGGCCTGTAGCAAAGGTCTATGGCGCGGTGCTGCCAAACCCGGTCAAGGCTGGCGTGAACAACTTTGCCGACAACCTCGATGGCCCGGGTGATGTGCTCAACAACATCCTGCAAGGGCGCATTGGCAATGCGGGGCAGAATACGTTGCGCTTTGCTGTGAACACCACGATGGGCGTGGCGGGGCTGTTTGATGCGGCCACCGCCATTGGCATTCCTGAGGCACATACAGATTTTGGCGAAACGCTGCATGTCTGGGGTGCCAGCGAAGGGGCGTATCTGGAACTGCCGCTGCTGGGGCCATCGACCGTCCGTGATGCCTCGGGGCGTGTTGTTGATGCGCTGATAAATCCGATGCGCTTTGTGTTGGAACAACCGGAGTCGACGTATTCCACCGCTGCGAACATCGGTTCAAAACTTGGTGATCGTAGCCGGTTTATGGATACATTCGACTCCATTCTATACGAAAGTGCAGATGGGTATGCCCAAGCGCGGCTCCTATATCTTGAAAAACGTCGGTTCAGACTTGGCCAGACGGCTGGGGATGCAACTTTCGAAGATCCTTACGAGGACCCCTATGCCAAGTGATAACTTCCCCCTGTCACGCCGCACTTTTGTTGCCGGCAGTCTGCTGGCTGGTGCTGCCCTGTCCTTGCCGCGCATGGCGCAGGCCCTCGATGTCGATTCGGCGCGTGCGCTGATCGACAAGGCCATTGGTGCGGTGAATGCGACCATCAGTTCGGGCAAATCAGAAACCGCGATGTTTGCCGATTTTGCTGATATCTTTGCGCGCTATGCCGATGTGCCGACAATTGCCCGATCGGCCCTTGGCGTTGCATCACGATCAGCGTCAGATGCGCAGATGTCGGCGTTCACCAAAGCCTATCAAGGCTATATCAGTCGCAAGTATGGGCGGCGGTTCCGTGAATTCATCGGTGGCCAGATCGAGGTGATCGATGCCCGCCCGGTGAAAAGCTATTTCGAGGTGATCTCGGTGGCGCGCCTGCAGGGTGAGGCGCCGTTTGATCTGCGTTGGCATGTGTCTGACAAGTCGGGCAAGAACCTGTTCTTCAACGTCATCATCGAAGGCGTCAACATGCTGGCGTCAGAACGCACGGAAATCGGGTCATTGCTGGACCGTCAGGGCGGCAATCTGGACGCGCTGATTGACGAGCTGAAGACGGCCTGAATTGATCGCTTTGCCAGCAGAGCTTAAGATTCAGGCCCGTTAATTATTCCCCAACGTCCCCAAGACATCGCGAATGATCTGATCCTGAATCTCCGCATCCGTCATATCCCGTGTGATCGGTGCGGCGTCGGTAACATCTGGCTGCGCACGGGGTGTGGGTACATCCATCGGCAAGGGTTTTGCGGGCAGGCCGTCTTCGACGCGCACCATCACCTCGTGCCAGATTTCCGCAGGCAGACCGCCACCCGTGACCCCGGTCAGCGGCTTGTTGTCATCATATCCCATCCAGACACCGGCCACATAATCCGCCGTGAACCCCACAAACCACGCATCGCGCGCCGAATTGGTGGTGCCCGTCTTGCCTGCAGCCTCGCGGTCCAGCTTGGCCCGCCGGCCGGTGCCGGAATTGATGACCTGCGCCATCATATAGGTCAGTTGCCGGGCCGCACCTTCGGAAATGACCCGTTCGTTAATCCCGCCCGATGCCCCTATCAACGGTTCTGCCTCGCCCTTCAAACGCAAATCCACCAGACCATAGGGCGTCACCGCCGACCCGCCATTCAGGATGCCCGCATAGGCCCCGGTCATTTCGATCAGCGTTGATTCCGATGCGCCCAAGGCCAGTGCGGGCCCGGCAGCCAGATCACTCGTCAGCCCGAATTGGGATGCAACCGACCGTACCAGATCACGCCCCACCGCCTCAGACACGCGGACGGCGGGGATGTTGCGGCTTTCCTTCAAGGCGGTCGTCAGGGTAATCAAGCCTTTGAATTCACGGTCATAGTTTGATGGGCTCCAAGGCCCGGACCCCGGGATGTTGATCGTCAGGGGTGTGTCTTCGACAAAATCCTCGGGGCTCCAGCCCAGATCAAGGGCTGCTGCATAGACAAATGGCTTGAACGCAGATCCCGTCTGCCGGTGCGCTTGCGTGGCCCGGTTGAACGACCCCGCATCCGCAATCTGCCGCCCGCCCACCATGGCGCGCACAGCACCATCCGCCGACATGACCACAATGGCGGCCTGCGCCTTTGACCCCGGTGAGACCTTGTTTTCAAAGATATAGGCCAACGCCTCCTCTGCCGCCTTTTGCAGCTTTGGGTCCAGCGTGGTGCGGATTGTCACGTCCTCGGTCGTATCGCCTGCCAAAAAGTTGGGCGTGGTATCCATCACC
>JANNBG010000713.1:0-2154 GCA_031385205.1 Rhodobacterales bacterium | reverse complement strand
GTGTGGTTCCAATAGGCCGTCTTGACCGCCGTGACAAAGTTGGTGATGCCGGGGCCGTTCTGCGCAATCATCATGCACATACGCCCCGATGCACGCGTGTACCCATCGGCCATCATCCCGCCCGACCCTTCATGCGCGCAGTCCCAGAACCGGATACCCGCACGCGGGAACAAATCGGAAATCGGCATGAAGGCCGACCCGATAATCCCGAACGCGTCGGTGATCCCATGGCGTTGCAGCACTTTCACAAAGGCTTCTTCGGTGGTCATGCGCATCGCGGGTCTCCTCGGATTTGTCGCAGTTTAGGCGGTGGCGCTGCTGCCCCTTAGGGCCAGAGGCATCACCCCAATAGGTCCAGTCACAGCAAACCTTGGGCAATCAGCCCGATGCCTTCGGCAATGCGCGGGGCCGGGATGCTGGAATAGGCCAGGCGGTAGGTGTTGACCGGCGCATCACCCGCATGAAATACCCGCCCCGGTTCGATCAGCACACCCTTTTGCCGCAACCGCAGGGCCAATGCGTCGGTATCCACCCCATCCGGCGCGCGCATCCAGAAGGATGACCCACCAAACCCGCCCTGCCCCGCCACTGTCAGGCCATGCGCCCGGATCGCCTCATCCATCACCAGCGTGGGCCGTTTGAACGCCGCCTTCTTGCGGTTCACCAAGGCGTCATATTGGCCCACTGTTTGGAAATACGCCGCCGTCCGCTGCAATTGCCGGGGTGGTTGGCGCTGCATCTGGGCGCGCTGCGCCCGCGCCTCGGCGATGAACCCCACGGGGGCCACCATGTAGCCCAGTCGCAAGCCCGGAAACAAAGACTTAGAGAATGACCCCACATGGATCACCCGTCCCTCCACATCCAAAGACTTGAGCGACGGCGACGCAGGTTTGAGGAAACTCATCTCAAACTCATAATCATCCTCCACCACCAGAAAATTCCGGCTCCCCGCCAGCGCCAGCAACCGCTGCCGCCGCTCCAGCGGCATCGTCGCGTTCGTCGGGCAATGGTGGCTGGCCGTGGTGAACACCACATCCACACCATCGGGCAGTGCCTCTGGCGGCAAGCCGCCTTCATCCACATCCACCGCCACCACATCGCAGCCCGTCTGCGCCAAAACCCCGCGCAACCCCGGATAGCCCGGATTTTCCACCGCCACACGCCGCCCCGGCCCCAGCAGAACCTGCGCTGCAATCCACAGCGCATTCTGCGCCCCCATGGTCAGCAGCACCTCGTCCGCCTGTGCGTCGATCCCGCGCCGTGGCAGAATGCGCCGCAGGATGTATTCGATCAACATCGGATCATCGCGGTCATAGTAATCCGCCGTCAGCGTCTCAATATCCCTGCGCCCCAGCGCCCGCAGCGCACATTGCCGCCAATTCTGATGGTCAAACAGCGTCGCATCCGCCTGCCCATAAATGAACGGATAGGGATAGCGCGCCCAATCTTCGGGTCTGTCCAAGGTCGCCGTGGCGCTGAACCTGCCCTGCGTCAGCGCCGCGAAATCCACCGTCTGGCGGCGGGCGGCCCCGCCCCGCAAATCCGGTTGCACCGGGGCTGTGTCTGACACGAAATACCCCGACCGCCCGCGTGCGGCCAGATAATCCGACGACACGAGGTCCGTATAGGCCAGCGTCACCGTAATCCGGCTGACCCCCAGATGATCCGCCAGCCCCCGCGACGACGGCATCTTTTCCCCCGCGCGAAACCGCCCCGTCAATATCGCCTCGGAAACCAGCGTGCGGATGCGCTGCTGCAACGTGCCCGCACTGGCTGGCGGCAAAAAGAAGCTTTCAACGGGGATCGCCATACTGGACCTATCGGGCTGTGCACACTGGCATCAGAGCATGCCCACACCCTAATGCCAACCCATGGCTTTCTGTTCGCCTAAATACTCAAAAAACATCGGTGGCGTTAGGTGACTTCGGTCATCGCAAAACCGTAATTCGCCCATAAATATAAATGATGCACGCTGCCCTTATCCCAACCTTCATCGTCCCAGTGGCCATTGGACTTGTCCAGTTACTCATTGGCGTTTACTGGATAGTTCGGTGGACAGAAGCACTTTTGAACGCCTCTCGCCGTTCCAAAATCCTGCTCAACACTATAATGCTCAGTAGGTGTGCCATCAATGCTGTCCTGACAGACCCAGCC
>JANNBG010000705.1:0-2029 GCA_031385205.1 Rhodobacterales bacterium | reverse complement strand
GGCCACCACCTACGGCCCCAAACCCACCCTCATGGCTAGCATGACCCTCGCCATCGCAGCCTTCCTTGGCGCCGCCACCCTCACCACCGGCCAGACCACCGCCTTCGCCTTGATCTGCGCCGCCTCAGGCGCTGCACTCGGCGCCGACATGACCCTCCTCCCCGCCATCTTTGCCCGCCGCCTCGCCGCCATCGGCAAGGGCGGCGAAAGCGCCGCCTTTGGCTTGTGGTCCTTCGTCTCCAAGCTTTCCCTCGCCCTCGCCGCCGCCACCCTGTTGCCCACCCTGCAATGGCAAGGCTTCCAGCCCGGCACACCCAACACGCCACAAGCCCTCACTACCCTCACAATCCTTTATGCCCTCCTGCCCTGTGCCCTCAAAGTCGCCGCCATCGCTCTTATCTCCCGCACCCCCATTCCAAAGGATTGACCCTTGACCATCTTGCTCTCAGTCCTTGTCGGTTTGGCTCTCGCCGTTTTCTTGTCGCGCCTGCGCGGTTTCCAGATCCAGAAACCCGCCGATTTCGCCACACAATCCCCCAGCTTCGACCTGAAAACCCACCTCAACGGCCCCATCCTCTGTGAAGGCGTCATCTATGGCCCCATGGGCCGCGTCACCTCGCGCTTTGTTGCCGATATGCATGGGTCGTGGCAGGGTGATACCGGCACCCTGCGTGAAACCTTCCGCTACGACTCCGGCACCGTCCAGAACCGCTGCTGGACCCTGCACCTGACCGGCAACACCATCCGCGCCGAGGCCCCCGATGTCCCCACACCCGGCACCGGCACCGTCTCAGGCTCTGCCGTGCAGATGCGCTATCCCATCCGCCTGACGCCCGAGGCGGGCGGCCATGTCCTGCAGGTCACTGACTGGATGTATCTCATGGAAAACGGCACCATCATCAATCGCAGCCAATTCACCAAGTTCGGCTTTACCGTCGCCGAACTTGTCGCCACCATGCGCCCCGCAAAGGACGCAGCATGAGAACATGGACAGGTAAACGCTATTGGCTCGTCGGTGCCAGCGAAGGCTTGGGGCTGGCGCTGGCCCAGATCATGAGCCGCGCTGGCGTCGAACTCATCCTCTCCGCCCGCAATCCTGATCGGTTGGCCGAGGCTGTCGCCACCCTGCCCGGCCCCGCCCGTGGCATTCCCGTCGATGTCGCCGATACCGCCTCTGTCACCCGTGCCATTGCCGCAGCCGGGCGGCTGGATGGCGTGGTCTTCCTCGCGGGCGTCTACTGGCCCACATCAGCGCAGGCATGGGACGCCGCACAGGTCGAGGCGATGTGCGACACCAACTTCACCGGCTGCGCCCGCGTCATCGGCGCCGTTATGCCCCATTTCGTGGCCCAGGGGCATGGCCATGTTGTCATCACCGGATCACTTTCGGGCTTTCGTGGCCTGCCCGGGGCCATCGGCTATGCCGCCTCAAAGGCTGGCACCATGGCCTTGGCCGAATCCATTTATGCCGATCTGCGTGGCACCGGCATTCAGGTGCAGCTCGCCAACCCCGGCTTCATCCGCACACGCCTGACGGAAAAGAACGACTTTGCCATGCCCTTCCTGATGGAACCCGAACAGGCCGCCCGCACCATGTGGGAACACATGAACACCGACGCCTTCAAGATCAGCTTCCCCATGGTGTTCAGCTGGCTGTTCCGCCTGTCACAATTCCTGCCCGACTGGGCTTATTACCGCCTTTTCGCCCAAAAAAAGTAACGGCTTTCTGTTTGCCTAAATACGCATCTTACCTCAGCCAGCCTTCACAACCTTTGCCATGAAAAACCCGTCCATCCCCCCCCAATAATCCGGCCGCAACCGCAACCCGCCCTCTAGCGTCACCCACGCCCCATCTACCCAAGGCATCACAGGCCGCTCCACCCGCACATCATGCCGGGCCAACAGCCCCGCCAATTGCTCCTCGCCCTCTTCCGGCAGCAGTGAGCACACACAAAACACCAGCCGCCCGCCCGGTTTTAACCACCCCACCGCCCGGTCAATCAGTTGCGCTTGTAGCCCCACCAGCAAC